>DASYUW010000264.1:0-18886 GCA_036000845.1 Burkholderiales bacterium | reverse complement strand
CCAGAACACCACGCCGCTTGCGAGTTCATGCCGGAGTTCCTGTTCCGGCATGTACGGATCCTTCCAGCAGTCGGCCGGAATCGCACCGCGATAGGCTTGCGCGGCGTCGTTGATGATCTCGACGATGGCGTCGAAATCCGTTTCTTTGCAGCGTCGAATCATAAGAAACGAGTTGAAAGCTGAAAGGTGAAAGGGAAAAGTAGGGGCAAACCCTGGATTGGCGACGCTCGTTCTGGTTTTTACTTTCGACTTTCACCTTTTACCTTGATGCTTCCCCTTTTACCTTTCACCTTTAACCTGCTCTTTCGGCAAGTTGAAGATCATGCACGTCGTCGTGCCGTGGGCGTATAGCTTGCCGTCGGGACCGAACAGGCGCCCTTCCGAGGTGGCGATCTGCCGGCCGGCGTGAATGATCTTGCCTTCGGCGCGCACCGGTCCGGTCTGTTCGGTCAATGGACGTACCAGGTTCAGCTTCAGTTCGGCGGTGGTGTAGCCTTGGCCTTTCTTCAGCGTCGTCTGCACCGCGCAGGCCATGCAGGAGTCGAGCAGCGTCGCGGCCCAGCCGCCGTGGACAGTGCCGATCGGATTGTAGAAATCGAAAGTCGGGGTGCCTTGGAATACCACCCGCCCCTCGTCCGCTTCCAGCAGGAAAAAATTCAACGCCTTGCCGATCGGCGGCAGCGGCAGCACGCCCGCGGCGATGTCCCGCAGGAACTCCAGTCCCGAGCGGTTGCGCATTTCGTCCGGCGAACTCACGCCCGGCTTGTTCATCCGCGCCGTCGCCGCTTGCGCCTGCCCGACCCATGCTTCTGCTGTCATCTTCCAATCCTTTCTGTTGAACCCGTTTCCCCGCTCGCTTGGCGGATAATGCCCCCAACGGGGCGCCTCGCCCGTTCGGGCCGTGACGCAGGCCAAGTGCCGGCGCCGATGCGCCTTGCGTGTCATGCTTCCTCAGCGTAACGCAGCCGGGCTGCCCGAAAAAGGGGCCGAACGTCGGGCTGTCGATTTTCGAAAGGAGTGGGAATGAGAATTTTCGTGTCTCTCGGTCTCGCGGTTCTGCTCGCGATGGCGGCGCCGGCCTGGGGCGCAGACCCCGAATACGACGGCCATTGCGCGATGAGCATGGCGCAAGGGACCTCGATTTCCACGGATTGCGCGGTCGTCTGGCTCTCGCCCGAGGGCAAGATCTACTGCTTCTTCAATCAGGCCGCCAAGGAAAAATTCCTGCAGGCTCCGCAGGAGAATCTGCAGCGTGCGCAGGCGTTCTGGGACAATCCGGCCGTCCTGAAACAAATCAGGCGTCAGCAGTAATGCGAACCTTCGAACGGCGGTGCGGGCGCCGTCTCACCGGTTCTTCGCCTGCCGCCTCCTGCCGGGTCGCGGCCGCAACGTTTCACGAGGCACCAGGCGTCAGGCACGAGGCGCGAGACAAAGGCCAATCAAGCCGCCGCTAATACTCTCGCTTCTCCTTCCCGTCGTCTCTTGCTTTTCCTCCGCGTGCTCTACGTTGAACGATCCTGGCGCCGGCCCCTGGTCGGCCTACGCTCTGTGCTTTTTACCCCTCGTGCCTCGTGCCTCGCGCGTCGTCCCTGCTGCCGCCGGCAGCGGCAACGCCGTCTGGTACTTGACCTGCTTCAACGCGAAGCTCGACTTGATGTTGCCCACCCCCGGCACGCGAGACAGGAAGTTGAGGATGAAGTGCTCGAGAACCTGGATGTCGGGCACCACCACGCGCAACAAGTAGTCCGCGTCCCCGGTCATGAGATAGCACTCCATGACCTCGGGCCGTCCGCGAATCGCCTTCTCGAAGGTCTCGAGCGCGGGCTCGATCTGCCGCTCCAGAGTGACTTGGATGAACACGCTCACCTTGAGCCCGACCCGTCGCGCATCGAGCAGCGTCACGTAGCGGCTGATGTAGCCCGCCTCCTCGAGCGCCCGCACCCGGTTCAGGCAGGGCGAAGGCGACAGCCCCACCGCCTTGGCGAGCTCCACATTGGACATGCGAGCGTCGCCCTGCATCAGGCCGAGGATCTGCCAGTCCATCGCGTCTAGCTGCAAATCCAGCATTTCGTGCTGTTTCATTCTTTATTGGCAGTCATCAATGCTTAATTTTCTCAATTTTAACAGGGTAAACGAAACCACGTGCTTCTTGAATCGGGTTAGCATTCCGGCTTCGAAAATCGAATACGGGGCCGCCATCGCCTGATGCGCCGGCCGCGAGGAGAATTCGCATGACCGACCTTTCCGACATCAGCGTTTCGGGCCTGTGGCGTGTTCTCACGCAGGACGTCGACCCGGTCGAGACCAGGGAATGGCTGGACGCTTTCGACGCAGTGGTCGAGAACGAGGGCGCGGAGCGGGCCACCTTCGTGCTCAGAAAATTGCTGGATCACGCGCGCATGATGCGCGTGCCGATGCCGCCGGTGCTGAACACGCCGTACGCGAACACGGTTTCGCTCGCCGACCAGCCGCAGTTCCCCGGCAATGCGGAAATCGAAGCTCGACTATCCGCGCTGGTGCGCTGGAATGCGCTGGCGATGGTGGTGCGCGCTAATCGTGCCCACCCCGAGCTCGGCGGCCACATCGCCACCTACGCCTCGTCCGCGGATCTGTTTGACGTGGGCTACAACCATTTCTTTCGCGCCGGCCAGAACGGCGATGCGATCTACTTCCAGCCACACTCCGCGCCCGGGGTATACGCCCGCGCCTACCTCGAGGGCCGGCTGACCGAGGAAAACCTCGATCACTACCGGCGCGAGACCGGCGGCAAGGGGCTGTCCTCGTACTGCCACCCGTGGCTGATGCCGGAGTTCTGGCAGTTCCCCACCGGCTCGATGGGGCTGGGTTCGATCACCTCGATCTACCAGGCGCGCTTCATGCGCTATCTCGAGGACCGTGGCATCCTCGAAACCAAGGGCCGCAAGGTGTGGTGTTTCGTCGGCGACGGCGAGATGGACGAACCCGAATCCATCGCCGGGCTGGCGATGGCGGCGCGCGAAGGGCTGGACAACCTCATTTTCGTGGTGAACTGCAACCTGCAACGCCTCGACGGCCCTGTGCGCGGCAACGGCTCGATCGTCCAGGAACTCGAAGGCCTGTTCGCCGGCGCCGGCTGGAACGTGATCAAGGTGATGTGGGGCTCGGACTGGGATCCGCTGTTCGCGCGCGACCGAGACAACGTCATCCTCAAGCGGCTGCACGAGACCGTCGACGGCGAATTCCAGAAGTACGCCGCCACCGACGGCCGCTTCAACCGCGAGGCTTTCTTCAGCAAGTACCCGGAACTCCAGAAACTGGTGGCGGACATGTCCGATGAGGACATCGACCGGCTGAAGCGCGGCGGCCACGACCCGATCAAGATCTACTCTGCGTATCACGCCGCGGTGAACCATAGGGGCCGCCCCACCGTGATTCTCGCCCAGACCAAGAAGGGCTACGGCATGGGCACCGCGGCGCAGGGCAAGATGGCCGCGCACCAGGCGAAGAAGCTCGAGGACGACACGCTGCTCGCCTTCAGGGACCGGTTCGCGCTGCCGATTTCCGATGCCGACGTGCATGACCTGCGTTTCTACAAGCCGGCCGCTGACAGCCCCGAGATGAAGTATTTGCACGCGCGCCGCGAGGCGCTCGGTGGTTACGTTCCGGCGCGCGCGTCGAAGAGCCCGGTGCTGCAGGTGCCTGCGCTGGACAGTTTCGCCCGGCTTCTGGAAGGCACCGGAGATCGCGAGCAATCCACCACCATGGTGTTCGTGAACATGCTGTCGCAGCTGCTGCGCGACAAAACGCTCGGCAAGCACGTCGTGCCGATCGTCGCCGACGAGGCGCGCACCTTCGGCATGCAGTCGCTGTTCCGCCAGGTGGCGATCTACTCGCCGCACGGCCAGCTCTACGAGCCGGAGGACAAGGACGAGCTCCTCTACTACAAGGAGGCCAAGGACGGCCAGATCCTCGAGGAAGGCATCACCGAGGCCGGCGCCATTTCCTCATGGATCGCCGCCGCGACCTCGTACGCCGCGCACGGCGTGCCGATGCTGCCGTTCTATATCTTCTATTCGTGCTTTGGCTTCCAGCGCATCGGCGACCTGGTGTGGTCCGCGGGCGACGCGCGCGCGCGTGGCTTCCTGCTCGGCGCCACCGCAGGGCGAACCACGCTTTCCGGCGAGGGCCTGCAGCACGAGGACGGATCCAGCCACCTGCTTTTCTCCACCGTGCCGAACTGCGTTGCCTACGATCCGGCATTCGGTTACGAACTCACCGTCATCATCCGCGACGGCATGCGCCGCATGCTCGAAAACCAGGAAGACGTGTTCTATTACGTCACGGTGATGAACGAGAACTACGCGCATCCGGCGATGCCGCACGGCACGGAGGAAGGGATTTTGCGCGGGATGTACCGGATTCGTGAGGCGCGAGGCGTGAGGCGCGAGGCGAAAGCGAAACAACAAACCGTTCAGTTGCTGGGTGCCGGGACGATCCTGCGCGAGGTGCTCGCGGCGGCGGAACTGCTGGAAAGCGACTGGAATGTCGGCGCCGACGTGTGGAGCGTCACCAGTTTCACCGAATTGCGCCGCGACGGCATCGGCGTCGAGCGCCATAACCGTCTGCACCCGGTCGGAAACCAGAAACAGTCCTGGGTCGAGCAGTGCCTCGGAAAGACCGCGGGTCCGGTGATCGCCGCCAGCGATTACATGCGCACCGTCGCCGACCTGATCCGCAACTGGGTGCCGCGCCGGTATGTCGCGCTCGGCACCGACGGCTATGGCAGAAGCGACACGCGCGAGCGGCTTCGCGATTTCTTCGAAGTGGATCGCCGCCACGTTGCGGTCGCCGCCCTCAAGGCGCTTTCCGACGAAGGCGCGGTCCACGCCAATATCGTCCAGCAGGCGATCGAAAAATACGCCATCGGCGCCGACAAGCCCAACCCCTGGGACGTGTAAACGAATAGCGCGGAGGACCCGGCCGCGGTCTGAAAGTCAGGCGAGTTTGAGCACGAAGTCGAAACGCCCGTCCCTGGCGCCGCCGGCATTACGGATCTTCATCAGCAGGTCGGGGCGGAAAAGAAAGTCGTCTTCGTTCTGCGCTTCGCCCGGAAAGTACACCTGCGTGGTGAGCACCGGACGGTTGGGTGCCTGGACCTTGACGTGGATGTGGCGGGTGCGGCCCGGATACCGCCCGGGAACGATGGTTTCCAGTCGGTAGCGCCCGTCGCCGTCGCTGAACTGGTGGCCGCGCAGGCGATAGCCCTGGTTATCGTAATCGCCATGGTCGTCGGCCTGCCAGAAATCCAGTAGCGCACCCGCGACCGACTTGCACGCGGTCGAAAGCACGAACCCGGTCAGCACCAGTCTGGTTCCATTGATCCCGGGTTCCAGCAGCGAGGTCCGCTGCGGTGTGCGCGGCTTGAAAAACGGCCCCTCCATCTGCCGCGGCGTCGGATCGTCGTCGTCGCCGCATTCGGGAGTTGGCGCTGGCTGCGCCCACGCGGGCAAAGCCGCGCCACTCGATGCGAGCGCCAGCGGCAACACCGCCCAGGATCGCAGAAACTGCCGCCGCACAGCGAAAAATCCTTTGTCACGTTCCATGATCCCTCCCCCTTGCGTACGGAATATTCATTTCTCTTGATCGCAATGCGGTGGTTTGGTTCACCGACGCATGGACCTTGCGGACATTATCCACCCGCGCCCCTCCGGCAGAGACCCGTGGCCGCCTCAAGCCACCGCCACCAGGCGGTTAAGCGCATCGGCATCGCGCAGCAGACTGGCGCTGTCGGAGCGATGCGCGATCCGCCCGCGTTCCAGCACAATCGCCTGGCTGGTGAGCGATAGGGCGAGCTTGGCGTGTTGCTCCACCAGAATCACCGCCATGCTGCCGTCCGCCACCAGTTGCCGGACGACCGCCTTCATTTCCTGGACGATAATCGGGGCCAGGCCCTCCATAGGCTCGTCGAGCAGCAGCAAGCGCGGATTGACCATGAGCGCGCGGGCGATGGCGAGCATCTGCTGCTCGCCGCCCGAGAGTTGATTGCCCAGGTTGCACCGGCGTTCCTCAAGCTTGGGAAAGATCGCGTACACCCGCCCTACGTTCCAGTGCCCCGGCCTCGCTACCGCGGTGAGATGCTCTTCGACCGTCAGCGAGGCGAACATGCAACGCTCCTGCGGCACCCAGCCAATGCCTGAATGCACGCGCCGGTGCGTGGGCAGCGTGCCGATGTCGGCTCCGCGCAGCCGGATCACGCCGCGGTGCAGCCGCGTGAGTCCCATCAATGTAACGAGCAGGGTGGTCTTGCCCATGCCGTTGCGACCCAGCAACGCGAGGCTGTCCCCCTCCGCGATGGAAAGCGATATGTCCTCCAGCACCACGGCTTCGCCGTAACCGGCGCTGACGTTGTCGAGGCGCAGAAGTTCAGCCATGCTGCGCCTCCCCGAGATAGACTTCTTTCACCCGCTCGTCGGACGCGATCTCCGCGGGGGCGCCCTCGGTGAGTACCCGCCCGCCGACCAGCACGATGATGCGCTCGGCGAAACGGAATACCAGGTCCATGTCGTGTTCGATGAGAAGGATGGCCACGTCGGCCGGCAGCCCGGCGATGACGCCAAACAGTTCCGCGCTTTCCGCCGACGGGATGCCCGCGCCCGGTTCATCGAGCAGCAGGATTTTCGGCCTGGTCGCCAACGCCAGCGCGATCTCCACCAGGCGCTGCTTGCCGTAGGGCAGATTGCGGGTGAGCGCATCGGCTTCCTGCAGCAGGTGCAGCGACTCGAGCAGATCTTCCGCTTCCTCCACGGCTTCACGTTGTTTCGCCACGGTGGTCATCCATCTGCCGGCGACACTTCTGCGTTCGCAGACCGCCAGCACCACCGATTCCAGTACCGTGAGCCCGGAAAACAGCGTGTTGATCTGGAAAGTGCGGGTCATGCCGCGCTTCACCCGCTGGTGCTGCGGCAGCTGCGTCACGTTCTCTTCGCCCAGGTACACCTTTCCCGAGGTCGGCGCGAACACTCCGGTCAACAGATTGATGAAAGTGGTCTTGCCCGCGCCGTTCGGGCCGATCAGCGCATGGCGCGCCCCCACCGGGAGCGCAATGTTCAGGTCGCTGTTGGCCTTGAAGCTGCCCCACTGCTTCGACAGGCCTTCAGTGCGCAACGCGACTTTCATTTTCCTTTTCTCCGCAGGCTTGTGTACAACGCCTCCGCCGCGCCCATGATGCCGCCGCGCGCGAACAGCACGACCACCACCAGCAGCAGCCCGATCCAGAACTGCCAGTAAACCGGGTTGAGGCCGGAGAGAACCTCCTGCGCGACCATGAACAGCGCCGCGCCGATCAGCGCGCCGTACAGGCGGCCGGCGCCGCCCAGCACCAGCATGATCAACAGTTCCGCGGAGCGCGGGAAACCGAACACTTCCAGGCCGACGAATTGAGTGGTCTGCCCCAGCAATCCGCCAGCGATGCCGGCCACGCCCGCCGCGATGGTGAAGATCAAGACCTGGCGGCGGCGCACCGGTGCGCCGATTGCGGGCATGCGCTCGCCGCCCTCGCGCAAACCGCGCAGGCTCAGACCGAAGGGCGAATTCACCAGCCGGCGCATCAGCACGAACAGCGGAAACAGCACCGCCAGGCTGTACACGTAAGCAACCTTGCCGCCAATATCGAACGGGAATACGCCCAGCAGTTTCCACATCGTGACTCCGGAGAGCCCGTCCACGCCACCGGTGATGAATGCTGCCTTGTTGGCCGCCTCGTAAAGCAGGAGGCCGATGCCCAGGGTCACCATCAGGCGGGCGAGGTCTTCGCCGCGCACCACCAGGAAGCTGACAAGATAACCGGCGACTGCAGCCAAGGCGCCAGCCAGCAGCAAGCCGGTCAGCGGTTCGCCCCAGCCGTGCACGGCCGACAATCCTGCTGTGTAGGCGCCGATGCCAAAGAACGCTGCGTGCCCGAGCGATACGATGCCGGCGTATCCGAGGATGAGATCGAGCGAGAGGGCAAATAGCGCGACGATCAGGATCTGGCTTCCGAGCACCAGATAACCTGGCAGCAGGAAGAATGCGGCGAGCGGCAGCAGCCAGAAGACGATTTCGATTCGATGCCAGCGGCCATCGGGAAGACGGTGCAGCTTGGGACTCGCAGCCTGCGGCGGCGCAGTGGCTGCGACCGTCATGCCCGCCTTCCGTACAAGCCGGCAGGGAACAGGATCAGGAGCAGCACCATCAGCGCATAAATGACGAAGGCGCCGACCTCGGGCACGTAATACTTGCCCGCCACGTCGAACACGCCGAGGATCAGCGCCGCGACCAGCGTGCCCTTGATGCTGCCGGCGCCACCGACGGAAACGACCAGCAGGAAGTACACCATGTATTTGATCGGGAAAGTGGGGTCGAGGCCGAGAACGTCGATGCCGAGCGCGCCGCCCAGCCCGGCAAGACCCGACCCGAGCGCAAAGGTCAGCGCGAAGATCCTGTTGACATGAATGCCCATGCCTGCGGCGGCCTGCTGATTGTCGACCGCTGCGCGCACCTGCGCGCCGAAGCGCGTGTGCGCGACCAGCCAGACCAACGCCAAGGTAATGACGATCACCAGCGCAATGAGGAACAGGCGGTAGGCACCCAGATCGAGGCCGAGCAAGCGCACCTGTCCGCGCAGGACTTCCGGGAGCTGCACCGGTTGTTGGCTCGGCCCCCAGAAATAAGTGGCCGCGGCGATCGCCATGAAAGTCAGACCGATGCTGAACAGCACTTGGTCGAGTTGGCTGGCCTGATACAGTCGCTGATAGAGGGTGCGCTCGAGGATGACGCCTGCCAGCGCGGTGACGATGAAAGCGATGGGAAGCGCAGCGAGGAATGGGAATCCAAGGCGCGTCATCGCCGCGACGCAGACGTAGCCGCCCAGCATCGCAAAAGCGCCGTGGGCGAGATTGATGAAGTTCATCAGGCCCATGGTCACCGACAGGCCGATGCCGATCAGGAACAGCAGGCTGCCGTAGGCGATGCCGTCGAACAGGATGCCGGCGAAGTTGATCAGCAAATCGCCATTCCCTTGCCGTAGCGCTCGCGCTCATCCATTCCCACACCCCTTTCTATTTATCTAGACACTCACCGCAGAGGACGCAGAGGACGCGGAGGAAAGGCAAGAGCAGAAAACATTCTCGTGTTAACACCGTTTATTGGCTGATGATCCATCACAGTGAAAGTTGCCGGTACCGGTCCGTGAACAGTTACGCCGCTTTTTAATCCCGGATTGCCTTCCCTCGTTGTCGGTTTTCCTCCGCGTCCTCTGCGTCCTCTGCGGTGAGCGCTTATAGAGCCTTATTTCTTCCCGACGGTACGCGCTGCCAGCACACGGTCTACGAGTTGCTCAGCCACGCCTAGATAGTTTTCCGGATCGAACAGACGGTCCAGCTCGGCAGCCGAAAGATGCACGGCGAGTTTCGCATCCCGCTCCAGCACGTCGCGCAGGCTCTTGCCTTGCTTGATCGCGCGGTTGCACGCCGCGTCCACCAGTTCATGCGCTGCCTGCCGGCCCAGTTTCGGAGCCAGGGCCGAAGAGACGGCTTCGGCCATGATCAGGCCGCGCGTGGCGTCGAGGTTCTGGCGCATGCGCCCGGCGTCGGTTTCCAAGCCTTCCATGATTTGCGTCGTGTGGCCGAGCGCGCCTGCGGCGAGCATGCAGATCTCCGGAAGCGTTTCCCATTCCGCATGCCAGTTGCCCAGGCCGCGCTCCTGCTCCTGCACCATTGCGGCAAGCATCACCGACACCAGCGCCGGCACTCTGGCCGCCGCAGCCAGAACCACTGCAGAGGAAACGGGGTTGCGCTTGTGCGGCAGGGTCGAGGATCCGCCGCGGCCGGGTGCAGCCGGCTCGAAGGCCTCGCCGATCTCGGTCTGCATCGCCAGCGAGATATCGCGCCCGATCTTGCCGAGCGAGCCGACCAGAAGGCCGAGCGTCGTCGCCACCTCCGCCACGCGATCGCGCTGCGCATGCCAGGGAATGTCTGGCAGTGAAAGTTTCAGCTCGCGCGCCAGCTCGGCGGCGACATCGAGGCCGCGGTTGCCGAGCGAAGCCAGCGTGCCGGCCGCGCCGCCGAACTGCATTGCCAGCGCTCGCGGGCGCAGTTCGTTCACCCGCTGGCGATGCCGCTCGATCGTGCTGAGCCAGCCCGCCGCTTTCAGCCCGAAGGTTACCGGCACCGCCTGCTGCATCCAGGTGCGGCCCGCGACCGGCGTGCGTTTGTGCTGCCCGGCAAGCCTGGCCAACGCATCGGACAGGTTCGTCAGCCCGGCATCGAGGAGTTCCAGCGCGCTGCGCAACTGCAGCACCAGTCCGGTATCCATCGCATCCTGGCTGGTCGCACCCCAGTGCACGAAGCGTGCAGCGTCGTGGTCATTACTTTCGACCAGCGCGGTCAGCGCCTTGACCATCGGGATCGCGGGATTGCCGGCTGCGGCCGCACCGCGCGACAGCGCCTCCAAGTCGAACAGCTCGGCACGGCACTGCGATTCGATTTGCGACGCTGCAGGACCCGGGATCACGCCCGCGCGCGCCGTTGCCCGGGCGAGCGCCGCCTCGAAATCCAGCATCCCCTGCAGACGGCCGCGATCGGAAAAGATCTCGCGCACCGCGTCGGTCCGGAACAGCGCATCCAGCAGACCGGGAGGATTTTTGGCGATCAAACCGTGTTTCCTCTCTTCGAAGTCATTGGCGGAAAGGTCAGCAATCGAAGAACACGGTTTCATCCCGCCCCTGCAGGATGACATTCCACTCCAACGCGCCCTGGCTTCCCGCCGGTTCTCTCGCCATCAGCGTGTGGCGCCGCTCGACCGGAACCAGTTTCAACACGGGGTCCTCGGCGTTGGCGTGATCGTGGGCAAAGTAGATGCGCGTCACCAGATGCTTGAGCAGGCCGCGCATGAATACCGCCACGACCAGATGCGGCGCCTGCAGCGCGCCGCCCGGTCCCGGTACGCGCCCCGGCTTGAGCGTGACGAAGCGGAACTCGCCGTTGTCGCCGGTCGCGACCCTGCCAAATCCCTTGAAGGCGGTATCGAGCGGTTTGTCCTGCGCATCGCCCGAAAGTGCGTATTTTCCGTGAGCGTCGGCCTGCCAGATCTCGATCAGCGCGTCATTGACCGGCTTGCCGTCGCCATCCAGCACGCGGCCATGTATCGAGACTTTCTCGCCGCTTGCCGCGGATTTCGCCAGGTCGGCGATGTAAAGCTTCTCCAGCCCGATATGGAAAAAAGGTCCGACGGTCTGCGATGCGGTCGCCAGCAGGTTCATTTCAATGTTCCATCGGCGTGGCGTCGGCTCCGCGCAAAACGATGTCGAAGCGATAGCCGAGTGCGTGCTCGGGACGGGTGCTGTCCCAGTCGAAATCCGCGATCAGGCGTCTTCGCGCCCTCTCGTCGGCGGTGCTGTTGAAAATCGGATCGAAGGCGAGCAACGGATCGCCGGGAAAATACATCTGCGTGACCAGCCGCGTCAGGAATGCGCGGCCGAACAGCGAGAAGTGGATGTGCGCGGGACGCCATGCGTTGTGGTGATTGCGCCATGGATAGGCACCCGGCTTGATGGTGACGAAGCGGTAGCGCCCCTCCTTGTCGGTGAGCACGCGCCCGCAGCCGCTGAAGTTGGGATCGAGCGGCGCATCGTGATTATCGTTCCGGTGCCGGTAGCGCCCGGCGGCGTTGCACTGCCACAGTTCGATCAGCGCCTGCGGCACCGGCCGGCCGCTTTCGTCCAGCACCCGCCCGTCGACGATGATGCGCTCGCCCAGCGGTGCGCCGGCGTGCTGGGCGGTGAGATCCGCGTCGTCCGCCCCGACTTCGTCGTAGCCGAATACCGGCCCGGTCACCTCCGACAGCGTGTGCGGCAGCAACACCAGCGGCCGGGTGGGCGCACGTTTCTGCGTCGACACATAAGGGGGATAGAGATACTCGGGCTGCGTGCCGTGCATGGGACGCCGATAGCCCGCAATGTCCGCCATTGTTGCTTCTCCTCCGTTTCAATTCCTGTCGCGCCCGCAGGCCGCGACAGCTTGTGGCGCTCCGGATCGTCGCCTGTTTCCTGCCGCCAGCCATGCGAGTGCCCGGACGTGCAATACCAAGACTATCAGTAATGCGGCCCTCAGTTTTTTGTGTTCTCCTGCTCATGCACATAGACGGCTAAGGTATAGAAACGGCCAAGCGCACCGGCGCGCGATGCATTATGCTGCGCGGGCACAAATGTACGCAAAGGAAGAACAACAAAAACGGTAGGGAAGTCTCCGCCCCTCGTCCCTCTTCCCTCGTCCCTCGCCCCTCAATCAATGGATCGCAAACCCGTAGACAGCGCCGCGCTTTCCCTCATGGTGATGTGCTGCTTCATCTGGGGCTTCAATCACGTAGCGGCCAAGCTGGCGGCGCCGGACATGTCGCTGGTGATGCAGGGCGGAATTCGCTCGGTCATCGCGGCCGCCTGCCTGCTGGCCTGGGCGCGGATACGCGGCATCCCGCTGTTCCAACGCGACGGCACGTTTCGGCCGGGCCTCGCCGCCGGCGCGTTGTTCGCCGGCGAGTTCCTGTTCATCTTCGCCGGCCTGGCCTACACCGGCGCGGCGCGGATGGTCGTGTTCATCTATCTTGCCCCCTGCCTGGCAGCCTTGGGACTGCACTGGTTCGTGCCCAGCGAACGGCTGCGTCCGCTGCAGTGGGCAGGCGTGCTGTGCGCGTTCGGAGGGATTGTCCTTGCATTCGGTGACGGGTTCACTGCAACGCGCAGCTCGCTGCTGGGAGATGCGTTCGGCGTGATTGCGGCCTTCCTGTGGGCCGCTACCACGGTCGTGATCCGCGCCACCAGCCTCAGTTACGCCAGCGCGAGCAAGACGCTGTTCTACCAGCTCGCGGTTGCCGCGCTGACGCTGCCAATCGCCTCGATGCTGATGGGGGAACCCGGCGTCGTCGCGATCACGCCGGTCGTCGTCGCCAGCCTTTTCTACCAGGGCGTGGTGGTGGCCTTCGCCAGTTATCTGGTCTGGTTCTGGCTGCTGACCCGGTACTACGCCGCGCGACTTTCGGTATTTTCCTTCTTGACACCGCTGTTCGGTGTCATCGCCGGGGTGGTCGTGCTGTCCGAGCCGATCACGCCGGCCTTCATCGGCGCGGTAACCATGGTCGGGGCGGGGATCAGGCTCGTTAACGCGAGGAGTTAACAGCGCAGCCGAAAGGTAAAAGGTCAAAGGGGAAGTAACGGCAAATATCGCATGCCGAGTGCCAGGATAGGGCCCCGATGGGTCGCAGGTTTTTACTTTCAGCTTTCACCTTTCACCTTTTACCTGTCTTCTGCGAATCGCCCGATCAGCTTGAGCGTGGCTTCAATCGCGCGGATCGATGCGAACAGGACGACGATCGTCACGAGGACATAGATCCAGTTCACCACGCCGGTCTCGATCGCCTGCCCCACGGTAACGAAGAATCGCATCATGGCGACCAGCAGCAGCGCGAACGCGGCGGCAGGGCTCCTGAACCGCCACATGAGAAACCCGAGCACGACGTAGAGCGTCGCGTCGGCCAGATCCTGCCACCCTTGCGAGAAAGCCGTCGCGCCCAGAACCGCGGCGGCCGCAAGGAACGCGATCGCCGCGTCCGCAACCACATGAAGCGCGTCGTCGCGGCTGCGGATGATCGCAAAAATTCCTTTTCTCTTTCTTCTGTCCTTGACCACCGTGAGTTCCCTCTGCATGCGCCGCACGTTGTGGCGCAACTGTAGACCGTGTTGTTAACATGTCAAGCGATCGAGCGCGCAGGAAGCAGGCGTACACTAAAGGACTCACAATCCTCTGCTATGACGACCAATAGCGATTCCGCAACCGAGCCGACGATACGGCTCGGCCCGCACTCGTACGATCGATTGCGATTGACCGACTCGCACGCTAGCGATAGATTCACGGGTGGCAAAAAGGGGCGCTTAAAATCCCTATTCCGGAAACGGGGTGCAGCCGTTTTAGTGAATCGCGCTTCGTGTGTCGATTCAGCCGACGGTCGCGCGGTGAAGCCTTGCCTACCCTCTTACGATCGGGAGCGACTGCAATAAGGCTCGCCGCACTTGCTTGTCTGCTGATCTCTTCCGCCAGCGCGGCGCAAGAAGCGCGCTGGCGCTTGCAACTTTCCATCGAGAACGACGCGGAGCAATCGGTGCTCGGCCAGTCCTACCAGCCGCGCATGCACGAAATGGCGCTTGATCGCATGCTCGACGGCGGCGCAAGCGCAGGCTGGCAGCACGAATACCGGATTCTCGCTTTGCCCGCGGTCAATGGCGTTGCCGCGGAAACCAACGGTCATGTGCACCGGACCGGACCTACCTGGCGCAAGGTGTCGTCCGAGCGGCGTGTCCGAGTCGAACCCCGGCTCGCGGTCTCGTCCAACGCGCTGCGGCACACCAAGGATCTGGACGCGCAAGACCTTAGCCTGTCGGCCGCGATCGAACAACGCGTCGCCGGTGACGCCTCAAGGGCCTGGTGGCTCGCGCTGCATGTGGACGATCGCTTTGGTGACACGCGGTTCTATCCCGGACTGTACGCGCAGGTGGTTTCGACGAACGGACACGAGGTGCGCCTGGGATTTCCGGATTCCTCGTGGTTCTGGCGCTTGTCGCAGCGGTTGCAATCGGAAGTCATCGTTGCGCCGAACGGCGGCAAATGGCGCGTGCGCGATGAGGAACTCGCGCAGGATTCCGACGTTCAACTGCGCGCGTGGGAACTGGTTTGGATCGCGCGCTGGCAGCCGGCCAATGCGCTTGCGCTCGACGTTCGCATTGGCCGGCGGTTCGATACCGATCTGCGCTATTTGTTGCAGGACGGCTCAAGCGCCTATGTCGAAGTTCCCCATACCAGCTTCTTCGGCTTCAGCGTCAGCGCTCGATTTTGATACAAGCGCAGATATTTCACGAGGATACGGATCCCTATGCTGCAACTTGAAGCGGCTCAATGTCCTCGTATCGCTTCGGTTGGCGCTCAAGCTCCCAGAGGTCAAGCGCCTCCTGCATCCGCAGCCAACTCTCAGGGGTCGTATTGGTCAGTCGGCCGACACGGATGGCCATATCCGGCGAGAGGGCGCGCTTCTCCAGCAGCAGCTCCGACACACTTAGCCGGCTGACGCCCAAGCGCTTAGCAAACTCAGTCTGGGTCATCTTGAGCACCGGCAGTACTTCCTCCCGCAGCAATTCGCCGGGATGGGTTGGTTTACGCTTCGGGTCTCGCAGGCTCTTCATCAGTGGTAATCCTCCAAGTTCACATCTATCGCATCGGCGTCTGCAAACCGGAAAGTGATTCGCCAGTTTCCAGACACCGACACCGCAAAGGCGCCTTTTAGTTTTCCGGAAAGACCGTGGAACCCGAATCCAGGGAGGTTCATGTCCTCGGGCCTCACCGAGGCGTCCAATCGGTCAAGAATCCGCCGAATCCTGTCGGCCTGCCTGGCGTCTATCTTGCTGCGGTCGCTCTTCGTAAAGAACCGATCGAGCCCCTTGTGGCGGAAGTTCTTGATCACAGAGAATGTGTAATCCTACACATTACAGACATTGTAATGTTGGGGATAGCATTGTCAAGGCCCGCAATCGAGGATGCGCAACGCGGCGGCCTGCCAAGTATCGCGCCCTGCGACCCGCGTCGTGGAACTCAACGGGCGCACTGTGATCCCCGGCCTGATCGATTCAGACTTGCACCCGATACGCGGGGTCTGTACTACAACCGCTAGCTCAGATGGGACGGCGTGCCGTCGCTTGCCGATGAGATGCGCATGCTGCGCGAGCAGGCACAACGCACCCCGCCGAATCGTCGTGGTGCGGCTTAGGAACCGCGCCCTGCTCGTCTTCTCTTCGTATCCGTACTACTCCGTCGATGCCGACACCGGCGGCGAGACCAGCGTAAGCGTGAGCTTCAACCCTTCAATCTCTGCAAGCGACCACGACGAGAAGCCGATGATAAAAGGAGGCAGGTAGACTCTGCGGCAAGGAGCATATGATTTGTGAACCATCGGACGACAGAAGACCCTGCTGGTGCTGTGGAATCGCTCGATCCCCTGGAGGTGGTAATGCGGTACCACCAGGAGACAAAACATCATTTTTCCCGCTATGCGCGCTCGCTCGGCTACATGGACTGGGCGAATCAGCCGGATCCGTTTCGACGATTCGAGGGATCTCCGCTTATTCCCTTACCGCTCCTGAAACCTGACGCCGCACCGCTCTCGCCGCTCTATGAGGACTTGTATCGCCTTGGAGCAATCGCGAGCGCTCCGGTCACCGTCCTCTCCCTTTCGCGCTTTTTGGAATATTCGCTGGCCATTTCGGCATGGAAGCAGGCCGGTGAGGTCCGCTGGGCACTTCGGACCAACCCGTCAAGCGGCAACTTGCATCCGACCGAAGGCTATTTGCTCATCGACAAAATCCCACACCTTTTGCCGTTCCCGGGTCTTTATCACTACACGGCCAAGGAACATGCGCTGGAGCTGCGAGCAGAGTTGCCGAAGGAAAGCTTCTCGTCGCTCCTGCAAGGATTCCCGACCAACGCCTTCCTTGTCGGCTTTACTTCAGTGAACTGGCGGGAAACCTGGAAGTACGGAGAGCGAGCCTTTCGCTACTGTCAACATGACGTGGGACACGCGATCGGCAGCGCCCGGATCGCGGCCCAGACCTTAGGGTGGCGCATGCTGCTGTTGAACGGCCTGGCTGATGACACGGTTGCCGCCTTGTTGGGGGTAGATCGAGCCGAGGATTTCGAAGGGGTGGAACGGGAGCACCCTGATTGCCTCGCCGTCGTCTGGCCCGCCGACACAGCGTTGGCGAAGCCATCAGAGGCGGGAGGCGGGCCAATGGCGCGCTCCCCGCAAGCGGCCGGCTTCGCCGGTAACGTGTCCGCGCGCCCCGCCGATCAAGCTGCCGATCTTGCCACCGGAAGGACAATCTCCTTACCGCTGTCCCTTGCACCCGATGCTGTTCGCGAGTTGACGAAACACATTTGGCACGGTAAGGCAAACCGGCTGAGTCGAGACGACCCGGTGCAGTGGGAGATCCTCAACCAGGTGGAATTCGCCTCGTGGAAAAGGACTATTGAACAGAGAGTCGTCGAGCTGAATCACGACAGTCCTTCAATGAAGACCCTGATTAACCCGAGCGCCGATGCGCCGGGCATCTATCCGGGTCAGCCAAGCGCTGGACAGGTGATCCGCCAACGGCGAAGCGCGCTTGCGTTCGATGGCAACACCTCGATTTCCGTCGGCAGCTTCTTCACGATGCTGGCCCGCGTCATGCCACGGGTTGATCGTGACCTGTGCATGCGTCCGATACCATGGGACGTCCTGCCCTGGGAGCCGGCCATTCATCTTGCCCTGTTCGTCCATCTGGTGGATGGTCTTGCTCCCGGTCTCTACATGCTGGTTCGTAATCCTGCGAAAGTGGGTTCGCTCAGACAAGCGATGCACCAACAATTCGCCTGGACTTCACCACCTGGCTGTCCGGACGACTTGCCTCTGTTTCTGCTCGAAGAGGGTGATGCGCGGAGTGTGGCTGCGCAGGTCAGTTGCGGTCAGGATATCGCCGGGAATAGTGCGTTTTCCTTGGGGATGATCGCGGAATTCGAATCAAGCCTGCGACGGCATGGACCGTGGTTTTACCGGAGACTTTTCTGGGAGACAGGAGTGATCGGCCAAGTGCTTTATCTTGAGGCGGAGGCGACTGGAGTCCGTGCCACGGGAATCGGCTGCTTTTTTGATGACCCGGTCCATCAGGTAATGGGATTCAACGACGCGATGTTTCAGTCGCTCTATCACTTCACGACCGGAGGCCATGTCGAGGACACTCGCCTGACCACCTTGCCGCCTTATGGCCTTGATCATTGAGAGCGTAACAGGCGATGTGACTGATGCGGTTCTGGTGCAATGACGCAGAGAAGGGTGATCTCCCTCTGGGACTTGTTGCGCCAGAACCCTATTCGGCAGAGACTGTATGAACCTGGTGCGAAGCTGGTTTGGACCTTCAATGCGTTTTCTGATCACTCAAACCACAGCCAATCGTAGAGTTTGGAAATCCTTGCACCAGATCCATCCTTTTAGGAGGACAAAATGGCCAAGGGACATCCACGAGGTAATCGCGAATTTAAAAAACCCAAGCAACCGAAATCGAAGTCCGCCGTTCCAGCGTCGCCCGTTGGCGTAACGCAGGTCAAACCGGCCGCTCCGATTCCCGGCAAAAACAGGTAGCGGGCGAGCTGTTCGAGAGATTTGAAGTTGAGCACACTGCGGCGCGTGTGGCTGGTTTTTGCCGGCGCCTCCGAGCCCCAGAACTGGCCAGCGTTCGACGTCTAGCTCCAGGTAAACGTGCCCAGGGGCAATCTCACTCAATCGAGCGTGGTCTCGTGCGCGAGGGTGGAGCACAAGCCTTGGCTATAACGACCTAATGGGCGAGCGCATATGATCTGGGAACGGAGTGGAACCGGGCCCCGTGATACCGGGCTGATTCCGATGGTGGTCGAGCAGAGTGGCCGCGGCGAACGCGCCTATGACATCTACTCGCGCCTGCTCAAGGAGCGCGTTGTATTCCTGGTTGGGCCGTTCGATGAGATGACAGCCAACGTGATCGTCGCCCAGTTGCTGTTCCTGGAGTCGGAGAACCCGGAGAAGGAAATCTCCTTCTACATCAACTCCCCGGGCGGACTCGTGTCGGCGGGTTTGGCAATTTACGACACCATGCAGTTTGTCAAGCCGGACGTGAGCACGCTGTGCATCGGCCAGGCAGCAAGCATGGGAGCGCTTTTGCTGTGCGCGGGGGCCAAGGGCAAGCGCTTCTGCCTGCCCAACTCGCGGATGCTGATCCACCAGCCCTTGGGCGGGTTTGAAGGCCAAGCCAGTGACATCGAGATCC
>DASYUW010000263.1:0-14849 GCA_036000845.1 Burkholderiales bacterium | reverse complement strand
TGCTTGTGGACGCGGTCTGCAACGTCATTGAAGAGGGTGTGACCCAATGAACAACAATGTAGCCATCGTCATCGTGTCCCACTCGATAGACGTGGCCAAGGGGACGGCCGACATGGTGCGCCAGATGGTCGGGGACGAGGTCCGCGTTGCCTGGTGCGGAGGCAATCCGGACGGCGGCCTGGGCACCAGCATGCCGGATATCAAGCGCTGCATCGCGACCGTCTACGGGCCTCGCGGCGTTGCGGTGCTGGTGGACCTGGGAGGCGCGGAAACGAACTCGGAAATGGCGATCGAGATGCTGCCCGGACAGTGGCAACAGAATGTGGTCATCTGCAATGCACCGGTCGTCGAGGGCGCGGTCATGGCTGCCACCGAGGCAGCCGGAGGCAGCGACCTCGCCAAGGTCCGGGCCACTGCCGAAGAATTGTCGCCATGATCAGTCCGGGATCAAGCATCGCGGTGAACGAGGCAGCCGAAGGCGCCGCGGTCATCAATAATCACAGCGGCCTGCACGCCCGGCCGGCGGTCAAGCTCACCAAGCTGGCCAAGCGCTTCAGCGCGGCGGTGAGGATGCGTATCGGGCAGCATGGCGACTGGGTTGACGCCAAGAGCGTGGTCAAGGTGATGGGCATGCGCGCGGCCATGGGCGAAATGCTGTATTTCTCCGCCGACGGGCCGGACGCCGCGAACGCGGTGCAGGCGTTGCTCGAGCTCACCCGCCGCGATTTCGATGAAGGCTCGCCGGCCGAACGTCAGTTCAAGGGCCAGGTTGCATCCAGCGGATTTACCGTCGGCGTGATCGCACGGCCGGCCCGCGCGATTGCGATTCGCGGCGGCACCGTCGAGCCGAAAATCTCACGCAGCCAGCTCGAGCGGGCGATCGCCTCCGCAAGCCGCGACCTTGAACACCTGTTGACCGCCAGCGACCGCATGGCATCGGAGATTCTCGAATTCCAGCTCGAGTTCCTGAAGGACACCAAACTGACCGAGCCCGCGTTCGAAGCGATAGCCCAAGGCAATGCTGCCGCCGAGGCCTGGACCAGGACGGTGGACCGCGAACTTGCCGGTTACCGTGCCGCCGACAACGAATACTTCCGCGCCCGAACCAGCGACCTTGCGGACCTGCGCGACCGGGTGCTTGCGGCGCTAAACCCGGATGCGGCTGCGGAGGTTGAAATTGCCGAAGGAGCGGTCTACCTGGCCGAGGACCTGCCGCCGTCGAGGTTCCTCGAGCTGGACTGGGCCAAGTATCGGGGAGCGGCGCTGCTCGGCGGCAGCGTGGCCAGCCACGTGTCGATGCTGGCGCGTTCGCGCGGCGTGCCGCTGCTGGTGCAAGTGGCCCCCGAGGCGGGGGAGCTCCTGAACGGTGCGCCGGTCATCCTCGATGCCGAAGGCGGCCATCTGACTACGCACCCTGCGGAATCCACTTTGCAGTCCGCCCAGAAGCGAATTTCCGTGCGTGAGACCAAGCGTCAGGCCGCCGATTTCTATCGGACGCTGCCTGCAATCGGCCGCGGCGGCCAACGCATACGCGTGTACATCAACGTGGAAGACCCGGGGCAACTCACGCGCGTCGATCCGGCGGAATGCGACGGCATCGGACTGGTGCGCACCGAGTTCCTGTTCCGCGGCGTGCAGGGACTCCCGGATCAGGAAACCCAGTTTCAGTTTTACCGGCGTCTGGTCGAATGGGCGCGCGGCCGGCCGGTAACCATCCGCACCCTCGATGCGGGGGGAGACAAGCCGATCGCTGGTCTCACCCCGGAAAGCGAGACCAATCCCTTCCTAGGCGTGCGCGGGGTGCGCTTGAGCCTGGCAAGGCCGGAGGTATTCCGCCAACAACTGCGTGCCTTGGCTCGCGTTGCAGCGCTGGGTCCGGTGCGCGTCATGCTGCCTATGGTCACGGTGCCCGAGGAATTGGAGACGGCGCGGAAAATGCTCGCCGAAGAGGTAGACAATCTCGCCCGTGACGGCATCCCGGCGCGCATGCCCGAGCTCGGTATGATGGTGGAAGTTCCGGCGGCGGCCCTCACCGTTGCGGCGTTCGATGCCGATTTCTATTCGATCGGCAGCAACGACCTGATCCAGTACACCATGGCGGCGAGCCGCGACTGTTCGGGTGTCGCAAACCTGTACGACGCGCGCAATGCCGCAGTGCTGGAGTTGATCGCGCGTGTGGCGGCGCACGGCGCCGCCAGAGGGCGCGATGTCAGCCTGTGCGGAGAAATGGCGTCTGACCCGGCGGCGATTGCGCCACTGCTCGATGCCGGGCTCACCGCGCTATCGGTAACACCTGTGGCGCTGGCCCAGGTCAAATTTGCGATCGCAGAACATGGCAGGAAAGCGGAGTAACCGGGCGCGTATGTCGGAAACGGCTTCGGCAACGGAGAAAATCGCCGCTTACAAGACCATCCTCAAGGAATACATCGACCGCAGGCCCTCCGGGATGCGGCAGAAGCTCGCGGCCGCCCTGGGCAAACACAAAAGCTTCATCTCGCAGATCACCGGGCCTTCCTACGCAATGCCGATCCCGGTTGCGCACCTGCAGACGATTTTCGACATCTGTCACTTTTCCCCGGCCGAGCGCAAAGCCTTTCTTGCTGCTTATTCGGCCGCCCATCCGGCGCGCCGCAAGCCGCTGCAGATCGTCGCCGCGCCGGCACGCATCGCGACCAGGATTCTGCAACTGGAGATCCCGCTGCTTGCCGATGCGAGGCAGCAACAGGCAGCCGAGGAACTGCTCAAGGAGTTTGCCGGCAAGGTGTTTGCACTGATCCAGTCCGGCCAATCAAGGAACGGGAGGTCCCGATGAAAAAATTCCTCAACACGGCCGACACGGTCCTGAGCGACAGCCTGCGCGGTTTCGGGCAAGCCCATGCCGACATCGTTGCGGTGAACTTTGAGCCGAATTTCGTGTTTCGGGTGAACAAGCCCGAAGGTAAAGTGGCGCTTGTTTCCGGCGGCGGAAGCGGTCATGAACCGCTGCACGCCGGCTTCGTCGGCTACGGTATGCTCGATGCCGCCTGTCCCGGTCAGGTGTTCACCTCCCCCACTCCGGACCAGATCAATGCCGCTGCAGAAGCAGCGGATAGCGGTGCCGGCGTGCTGTTCATCGTCAAGAACTATTCCGGCGACGTAATGAATTTCGAGATGGCGGCCGAGTTGTTCTCCGGTGAGCACGCGAGCGTAATCACCAATGACGATGTTGCAGTCGAGAACTCAACGTATACGACCGGAAGGCGTGGGGTAGCCGGTACGCTGGTGGTGGAAAAGATCGTGGGAGCGGCGGCCGAGGCGGGCGCCGGTCTGGCGGCCTGCCAGGCGCTCGGAGAACGGGTCAACCGGCGCTGCGGCTCGATGGGCGTGGCACTCACTTCGTGCACGGTCCCTGCCGCCGGAAAACCGACTTTCAGCCTTTCGGAAGCGGAGATGGAAATGGGCGTTGGTATCCACGGAGAACCGGGCCGCCGGCGCGTCGCACTGGCGAACGCCGATTCGATTGCCGCCGAGCTGGTCGGCGCGATCGTCGACAATCTCGAACCGAAGCCTGGCGAGCCGCTGCTGTTGTTCGTGAACGGGTTCGGCGGCACGCCCTCGATGGAGCTTTACCTGATGTACGACGCGGCTGCCCGCCAATTGCAAAAACGCGGATTGGACGTCACGCGCTCGCTGGTCGGCAACTATGTCACTTCTCTGGAGATGGCCGGATGCTCGATAACCCTGAGCCGCATGGACGAGGAAATGCTCCGGCTATGGGATGCGCCGGTGCACACCGCAGCGTTGCGCTGGGGCCGGTAAAATCATGGAGTGGTGTAATCTGGTGCCCGGATGAAGAGTTCGGCGTACTGACAGAAATTGGAACAGGAAAACTGGAGAGCCTTATGCGTTATCTCAACCCGATCATTACCCTTGTAACCGTTCTTTGCTTTGCGTTGCCCGTCTCGGCGGCCCACGCCGGCGGCGTCTATGTCGGCGGTGGCGTCGGCACGGCCGCCATCGAGGACAGCGCAGCCAACCCCTTCGGTACTGCGTTTGACGAGTCCGGCGGAGCGTTCAAGATTTTCGGCGGCTATCGCTTCGACCTGCTTCCGATCGTCAGCCTGTCCGGCGAAGTGGGTTATCGTGACCTCGGCAAGCCGAACGCCGCAGTGGTCGAGTACCAGGTCAACGGGTTCGATTACGGCGCGCTCGCCGGAGTGGGCGTCGGCCTGGTCGAATTGTTCGCACGCGTCGGCGGCATGGAATACGACCTGGACAAGACCAGCGGCGGCGCGAAGACCAGTTTCGACGGCAGCGCACCTGTGTACGGTGTCGGCGCGCGTTTCAGCCTGTTTGGCGTAGGCGTGCGCGCAGAGTACGAGAAAATCGATATCGACGAACTGGATAACGCTCATATGATTTCGGTCAGCGCGTTCTACCAGTTCTGACCGGACACTGCCGGCGGCAAATCGCCGGCAGCGGGTCATAGAAAGCGATTCGGCTGCAGAAACATCCCGAGGAGCAGCGCGCCTTCCGGCGCGGTCGCGACGTGCGTGCTGCCCTTCGGCCGCCACACATACTCCCCGACCGCGACCTCGCCCTCCTCGTCCACCAGGCGCCCTTCGATTACGTAGGTCTGCTCCACGTCGGCGTGTTCGTGCAACGGCAGCACCGCGCCCGGGGCCATGCGCGTGAGCGTGGTCGTGAGGCCGGTGTCCTTGTCTTCCAGAAGCACCTTGATCTCGACTCCGGGGTAGGCTGTCTGCCGCCACGGCAGTGAATCCGTCTTGACGTAGCGTGACGAGAGCGGCTTCAGCTTGCTTTCATCTTTCCAGTCAGGCGTGCGTGCGCTCACGATCATCCTCCGTTTTAAACCCGGGTCAGCAACGGCTTTCCGGCGCGGATCCCTCAGCTTTCCGCCTTCACCCATTTCTTCATGTCCCACGGCTCATACAAGGTCCAGATGTAATCGGTGGTCGAATTCTCCCGGAGGTGGTGAATGTTCTGATTCTCAGCCTCGTCGATGAATTGTTCGAACACCTCCAGGCTGGGAAATTCGACCACGATCAGTTGACGGCGAGTGGTATCGCCGTGCATCTCGCGCAGCGGGCCGATGCCGGCGCTCACTACCCTCCCGCCCAGGCCGAAAATGATCCTGCCGGCTTTGACGCTGTAGTCGCGGTAGTCGTTCTCCTTGCCGGGGATGAGATTGAAAAGGTTCAGCGCATAGATCATGGCGGCGTCTGGCGATGACAGGTTTGGGGGGTCGCGTCCGGTAGAATGCTATACGAATTGCCACAACATCAGGGAGTGAACATGGCCAGGAACATGCAGGTGCTGCTCGCCAGCCGCCCCACCGGCTGGGTCGAGGAATCGAACTTCAAGATCGTCGAAACCGATGTTCCGAAACCCGGACCCGGCGAAGTGCTGGTGAAGAATCTGTGGCTATCGCTCGACCCCTACATGCGCGGCCGGATGAACGCTGTGAAATCGTACACAAAGTACGTGGAGATCGGCGAAGTCATGACCGGCGGTACGGTCGGCCAAGTGATCGAGTCGACCAATCCCAAGTTCAAGGTCGGCGATTACGTGGTCGGCTCGCTCGGCTGGCAGCTTTACGCGAGCTCGAATGGTGAAGGGCTCGCGGTGGTGGATCCCAAGCTGGTTCCGCTATCCGCGTATCTGGGCGTATGCGGCATGCCGGGCGGAACCGCGTGGATCGGACTCCTTGAGCACTGCGCGCCGAAAACGGGCGAAACCGTGCTGGTATCCGCGGCCACCGGCGCGGTCGGCAGCGTGGTCGGGCAACTGGCGAAACTGCAGGGTTGCCGCGCCGTCGGCATCGCCGGCGGCCCGAAGAAGTGCGAGTTCGCGGTCAAGGAACTCGGGTTTGACGCCTGCGTGGATTACAAGGCCGGCAAGCTCCTGGACGATCTCAAGGCGGCGTGCCCGAACGGCGTGGATAATTATTTCGAGAACGTCGGCGGCGAGGTGATGGATGCCTCCTTCAGGGTGCTCAATCCATTTTCGCGCGTGGCGCTGTGCGGATTGATCGCCGAGTACAACGCGACCGAACCCTACGGCGTGAAGATGATGCGTTCGCTGCTGGTGAATCGGGTAAAGCTGCAGGGCTTCATCGTTTTCGATCGCGTCGACCTGTACCAGCGCGCGATACCGAAGCTCGCAAATCTGGTTTCGCTGGGGAAGATCAAGTACCACGAGACCATCGCTGAGGGATTGCAGAACGCGCCGAAGGCGTTCATCGGCCTGCTGAAGGGCCAGAACCTCGGCAAACAGCTCGTCAAGCTCACCTGATTACTGCGAAAACCATTTTCACCGCAAAGACGCAAAGATCGCAAAGAAAAACTTAAGGAAGACAGTATTAAAAGCGCGGTGCCACATTGACTGACGAAGGGCAGCTTGTAATCTACAAGAACTCGGTTTTGCGTTTTTGACCTTCTTTGCGTTCCTTTGCGTCTTTGCGGTGAGATATAGATTGACCCGCTAGCGCGATAGCGCGTGAAGCAACCAGAGTAGCAACGGAAACATCAGTGCGGTGGCGAGACCGTTTAACCCCATCGCCAGCCCAGAGAACGCGCCGGCTTCCTCGCTGACCTGAAACGCCCGCGCGGTGCCGATGCCGTGGGCGGCAAGGCCGACCGAGAAGCCGCGCACGCCGTGGTCGGTGATCCGCAGAAAATCGAGCACGTATTTCGCCAGCGCTGCGCCGAGGATGCCGGTGGATACCACCAGCACCGCCGTCAGCGAAGGTAGCCCGCCGATCTTCTCGACGATGCCCATCGCGATCGGCGCGGTCACCGACTTCGGCGAGATCGAAATCAGGGTGGTCTTGCTCGCGCCTAGCAGCCAGGCGATCCCCACCGCCGATACGATCGCCGTCACCGATCCGATCAGCAACGCGCACAGCAGCGGCACGAATGCGCGCTTGAGTTTGTCGAACTGAGCGTACAGCGGGATCGCCAGCGCGACCGTCGCCGGGCCAAGCAGGAAATGCACGAACTGCGCGCCGTCGAAATAAGTCGGGTAAGGCGTGTCGGTCAGCGTCAGGATAATGACCAGCGCCGCCACCGACAGCGCTACCGGATTGAGCAAGGGATGGAAATTCGCCCGCCGGTAGATCCAGTAAGCGCCTTGATACACCACTAGGGTGACGGTCAGCCCCAGCAGCGGCGTGGCTGAGAGATAAACCCAGATGTCCGCGAGCTTCGGGGTCACGGCGCCGCCTTCTTAGAGAATACGCGGATCAGCCAGCGCATCGCCAGCGCGGTGCAGGCGATGGTCAGGACGGTGCTCACTACCAGCGCGACCGAGATCGGCAGCCACTCTTCGCGCAGCCGCGACAGATGCACCATCACGCCGACGCCCGCGGGCACGAACAGCAGCGACAGGTGCTGCAACAGGCCGGTTGCGGTATTGCGCAGATCGTCCGGAATACCGCCGCGCGCCAGCAGCGCAAGAAACAGCGACGCGAAGCCGATCACCGGTCCGGGGATGGGCAAATCGAGTCCGTGGGCGATCCCTTCCCCGAGCAACTGGAACACCAACAGGATAGTCAGCGCTCCCAGCATCTTGGCCCCCTTACGTCCGATAAAGCACTGGCTACCTAAGGCAATAGCGGGAACAGCGGCGCGAGCAGCAATCCATTACATTCCCAACCCGGCAAGTGTTTTCTTATATCCCATTCCATATGGTTTTCTTTGCGTCCCTTTGCGTTCTTTGCGCCTTTGCGTTGAGGTTTAGATTCAAGGCCATCACCCCGAAGCTTCGGGCCGCGGGCGAAACAGCGCCAGCGCAACCCTGAACGGCACCAGCGCGAACAACGCGATCGCCAGTTTCACGCCAAGATCGCCCAGCGCCAGCGTGACCCAGGGCATGTCGGTGCCGGCGAAAGCGAGCGTGAAGAAGACCGCGGTGTCCAGGACCGAGGCAAACAAGGTGGACACCAGCGGAGGTTTCCACCATGCGTGCCGGCGCAGCCGGTTGAATATCGTCACGTCCAGCAATTCGGCGCACAGGAACGCCGTTCCCGATGCAAGGGCGATGCGCGGCGTGGCGAGCCACGCGGACAGCACCAGCGCGACGACGAAGCCGACATACACGATTCTGCGCGCCATGCGCGGACCGTAATAGCGGTTCGCGAGGTCAACGACCAGGAACGAGAACGGGTACGTGATCGCGCCCCAGGTGAGCCAGTCGCTGAGCGGATACTGGACCAGGACGTTCGAGCTCACCACGATCAGGACCATCGCGGCGGCAAATGAGATGGTCAGCTTGATGTTCGTCATGACTGCCCTTTTTGGATATAAGAGAGTGGATTCGGGACGTGATTATGGGGTTGCGCTGCGGAAGTTGCCAGCACTGCACGGGTTGCTGTTCTGAACCGGGCGGCTCGCCGTATCATTGCGCCTGCAACCCAATTCAAAGGAACACACCGCCTTCGGAAGGAGTCCGTCAATGCGCTGTCCGGCACTGTTCGCCCCGCTGTTGTTGATTCCAGCAATGCCCGCCCTGGCACAGGATCTGGCCAGCACTGTGGATCAGAGGATTCGCGCGCTGGAACCGAAGATCATCGCCTGGCGCCGCGACATACACCAGAACCCCGAACTCTCCAACCGCGAGGTGAGAACGTCGAAGCTGGTGGCGGATCAACTGCGCAAGCTCGGCATCGAGGTCAAGACCGGCGTGGCGAAAACCGGCGTGGTCGGCCTGCTCAAGGGCGGCAAACCGGGACCGGTGGTGGCGCTGCGCGCCGACATGGACGCGCTGCCGGTGACCGAGGAATCGGATCTGCCGTTCAAGTCCACGGTGAAAACCGAGTATCTCGGCCAGCAGGTCGGCGTCATGCACGCCTGCGGGCACGATGCGCACGTGGCCATCCTGCTGGGTGTAGCCGAGGCGTTGGCAAGCATGCGCGATCAGATTCCGGGGACGGTCAAGTTCATTTTCCAGCCCGCGGAGGAAGGACCGCCGCCTGGCGAGACAGGCGGCGCGCCGCTGATGGTTGCCGAAGGCGTGCTGGAGAATCCGAAGCCGGCGGCCATTTTCGGCCTGCACGTCATTTCAGGGATACCTGCGGGCATGATCACTTATCGCGCGGGCCCACTGATGGCGAGCGCGGACTGGCTCTATATCACGGTGAAAGGCAAGCAGACCCATGGAGCCTGGCCGTGGTCGGGAATCGACCCGGTGGTGACTTCCGCACAGATCGTCACCGGACTGCAGAACATCGTGGCGAGGCAGATCGACGTCTCCAGGGAACCGGCAGTCGTGACGGTGGCGACCATTCACGGCGGCACGCGCAAGAACATCATTCCCGACCAGGTCGAAATGACCGGCACGATTCGCACTTTCGACGAGGGCATGCGCCAGGACGTTCACGCCCGCATCAAGCACATCGCGGAGTCGATCGCCGAGGCCAATCACGCCCATGCCGACGTGAAAGTCGAAAAGGCGGTGCCGGTCACGGTCAACGATCCCGCGCTCACCGAGAAGATGCTGCCGACGCTGAAGCGCATCGGCGGCGACGGCGGATCGAAGCCGCACCAGCGGGTGATGGTGGCCGAGGACTTCTCGTACTTCCAGGAAAAGATTCCGGGCCTGTTCTATTTCGTCGGCGTGACGCCGAAGGACCAGGACATGGCGGCAGCCGCGCCAAACCACTCGCCGCGCTTCCACATCGACGAGTCGGGACTGCTGCAGGGCGCGCGCTCACTGGCGGCGCTGGCAGTGGATTTCCTCGCTGGCCGCTAGTCCATCAACCGCGAACGCTTCGATCGCCGGGCACCGGTGATGCCGCGCTCAATGTCGAACTGATCCGCCGATGGCTGAATCCGGTGCCCTCCAGAACACTCCGTTCTTCATGACTCCCTGAATCCTGCTCTTGTCCTGCAGGATGGTGACGTCTTCCAGCGGATCACCGTCGACGAGCAACAGGTCGGCCAGATAACCCGTTTTGATCTGGCCCAGGCGATCGCCCATGCCCATGATCTCGCCGCCGAACTTCGTCGCCGCGATGATCGCGTCCATGGGCGTGAACCCGAGCAGATTCACGAAGTGCGCAATGTCGCGCGCATCAGTGCCGACCGGGTTCCACGCGAACCCATAGTCACCGCCGATAAGGATGCGCACGCCGCGCCGCTTCAGGTCTTTCATACTCTCGATTCCGCGTTCGAGTTCCCGGCAGGTTCCGCGCTTTTCGGCAATTTCGCGGGTAATCCCCCACGGCCCCGCTTCATTCAGCGTGGTATAGAGGTGGCCGAGCACGGGCGCCACGAAAATTCGGTCCTTCTGCGCTTCCAGCCGGTCCTTCGCTTCCTCGTCGAGAAGCGTGGCGTGATAAATGACTTCGACACCGTGCCGCAGGCACATCTTCACCGATTCGGCGCTGCGGGCGTGCGCCGCCACGCGCTTGCCATGTGCGCGGGCCACGTCGCAAACGGCAGCGACCTCGGTTTCGCTCATCACGGTGGTGTCGGCGCGCGAAGCGGGCACTCCGTCATCACCCGACACGTTTATCTTCAGCGTATCGGCGCCCTCGCGCACCATTTCGCGCGAGAAGCGCCGAAACTCTTCCGCGCCGTTGCAGACCACGCCGAAGTTCTCCCGATACATGTGATAAAGACGCACATCGCCAAGTCCCGATGTAACGGTCATTTCCGGACTGGCCGCCAGCGTTCTCGGACCGGGACAATCGCCGTTGTCGATGGCGTTGCGAAGCACAATGTCCAGCCTGGGTTTGGCTGAAGCGGCGCTGAAGCAACTGGTAAAGCCGGCGTCGAGCATGCGCCGCGCATTCTGCGCGGTGCGCAATGTATGTTCTTCGGGCGGAATGAATCCGAGCTCGACCGACTGGGCGAAGTCGGTGAACGAAAGATGCGAATGCGCCTCGATGAGCCCGGGCATCAGCGTTGCGCCCTGCCCGTCGACAATCCTTGCGTTGCCGGACGCAAGCGAGGCGGCCGGAACGACCGCCGCTATCCTGTTGCCTTCGACGAGCACCGTACCGGCGAAAGCAGGGTTCCCGGTACAGTCCAGAACTCTGACGTTCCTGAAGAGTGTCGCGTTCATAGTCGAGCAAACCCGGACCGGTTTGCCGGAATCTAGAGGTTCTCGATATACATCCGGTTCCAGGTCGGGCTGATGATCACCTGGTTGACGCACACGTGCGGCGGCATCTGGGCAATGAAACGGATGGTGTTGCCGAGATCTTCGGCCTGGAGCATGCGGGCGCGGTCTTCTGCGCTCGGCGGAACCGGGCGCCGGTCCATGATCGGCGTGGCAACTTCGGCCGGACAGATTGCGCAAGCGCGGATGCCGTTGGCGCACTCTTCCATGTTGATGGTCTCGGTCATTGCCGTGACAGCGTGCTTGCTGGCGTTGTAGGCAGCGCCGGTCAGCTTCGGATGGAAGATACCGGCCCAGGAGGAAACGTTGATGACCAGGCCGTCTTTCCTGGCGCGCATCGACGGCAGCACCGTAAGGGTGGTGTAAAACGAGCCGTCGAGGTTGATGCCGATCACTTCCCTCCAGCCCTCGATGGTCTGGTTCTTCCAGTAGCGGTTCGGCACGTTCAATCCCGCGCTGTTGACGAGAATGTCCACGCGGGCGTGGCGGCTGAGAATGGCGGCTGCCACTTTCTTCACCGCCTTCACGTCCGAGACATCCAGCGCCTCGAACTCGGATTTGCCGCCCTTGATGCGGATCTTCTCGGCCTCCAGCGCCAGCACTTCCTTGCGGCGTCCCGACATGACCACCGTCGCACCCGCGTCGGCCAGCGCCTTGGCGCCGGCCAGGCCGATCCCCGTTCCCGCGCCCGTTATCCAAGCCACTTTCCCCGTGAGCGATATCATTGCGCCTCCTGTTATTTTGCGAACGTCGAGTCCTTCTTCTTCACTGCGCGCGAGCCGGCAAAAGCTTCGCGCAGCGCTTGCGCGGATTCCGCTACGGCGCGCTTCGCCGCGTCCACCGCGCCGCCCATCAGGAAGAAGCCGTGGATCATGCCCTCGTAATTGACGAGCCGCACGCGGTTGCCGGCCTCTATCAGCCGCTTCGCGTAATCCACGCCCTCGTCGCGCAGCGGATCGTAGCCCGCCACCAGCAGCAGCGCCGGCGGAAGATTCGCGAGGTCGTCGGCGACCAGCGGCGCGAAACGGAAATCGTTCGAGTCCGCCCGGCTGCGCTGGTAATGCCTGAAGAACCAGGTGACGGTGTTGCGGCTCAACACGTAGCCCTCGGCAAACTTGTAGTGCGAAGGCGTCTCCGGTTCCGGCGCTGCGCAGGGATAGATCAATAGCTGGAACACGAGCTTCGGATGGCCGGCATCGCGCGCCAGAATGGCCGCCACCGTCGCCAGGTTCGCCCCGGCGCTGTCCCCGCCTACCGCGATGGCTTGCGGATCCGCGCCGAACTCCACCGCGTGCAACGCCAGCCACTTCAACGCTGCTTCGCAATCCTCCACCGCCGCGGGAAACTTGTACTCGGGCGCGAGCCGGTAGTCCGCCGAGACCACGATGCAGTCCGCCTGGTTGGCCAGCATCCGGCAGACCGAATCGTGGGTGTCGAGCGAGCCGATGACGAAGCCGCCGCCGTGGAACCAGAGCAGCACCGGCAGCTTTTCGCCGGACTTGATCTCGCGCGGCGTGTAGATGCGGATGGGGATGTGGCTGCCGGGACCGGGAATGCGCCGGTCCTCGGTCCTGAAAATCGGTTCCTTCACCGCCAGCTTGGCCACGCGCAGCAGGTATTGCTCCCGCGCCTGATCGGGAGTGAGTTGCCAGAATTCGGGGGCATTGGCTTTCTTTACCAGGCCGATAACGAATTCGATCTGCGGATCAAGCGGCATGCATTCCCTTTCTCAAAACAATTCTCACCACGGAGGACACGGAGGAAAAACAAAACGAGGAATACAAAATCGGGGTAAGAGCGAAGTTGTGGCTTGCTGACCTGTGCTGCCCCCGTTCGCTGCAACGGATCGTGAGCCAATAAAGTATTTTCACCCCAACTAGTTTCCTGCTCTTGCCTTTCCTCCGTGTCCTCCGTGTTCTCCGTGGTTCCAGATTTTTCACTTTAGATTACAAATCCGTCCCTAGTCCTTCGGGGACGGGTACAGGAGCTTGAAGGTGCCGGTCGCTTTTGCCAGCAGGGTACCGTCCTCGCTGCGCAGTTCGCCCTCGGAAAATATCAGCGAACGGCCGGCACGCTGGGCGCGGCCTTCTGCGAGCACCGGCCCGCCCGCGGCAGCGATGAAGTTGACTTTGATCTCCACGGTCAGCGTGCCGTTGCAACGCTCATCCAGCGAGCGTCCCGCGCTCGCCAGCGCCACGTCGAGCAGCGTCATCAGTGCACCGCCATGTATCGAGCCCCAACTGTTCTCGAACTCCGGGCGCGGGTCGAGCCGCAGCCGCACCACACCGTCGCGCTTCTCGAGAAGCTGCAGACCGAGGTGCTCCACGAAGGGCACATGGATGTCGAAGCCTGTCGGCGCCTTCTTCATGGCGTTACATCGCGACCAGCCCGCCATCGACGGCGACGATCTGGCCGGTGATATAAGCGGAAGCATCGGATGCCAGCAGCACTGCCAAGCCCTTCAGATCGTAATCCGTGCCCAGCCTTTTCATCGGCGTAATTTCCAGGATGACCTGCTCGGCCTTGTCGATCATCCCCTGCGACATCTTCGATGGGAATACGCCCGGCGCGATGGCGTTCACCGTGATCCCGTAATGCGCCCATTCAACCGCCAGAGAGCGCGTGAAATTGACCACGCCGCCTTTGCTCGCGTTGTAGGCGATGGTCGGCATCATGCGCGGATCGGTACCCACCAGCCCCGCGATGGACGCGAGGTTGATGATGCGGCCGTACTTGCGCGGGATCATGCTGAGTTTGGCGACGGCCTGGCTCACCAGGAAAACCGCAGTCAGATTCAGGTTGATCACCTTGTACCAGGCGTCCAGCGGATGATCCTCGGCCGGCGCGCCCCAAGCTGCGCCGGCGTTGTTCACCAGAATGTCGATCTGGCCATGGCTCTTCAGCACCTGTTCGACCATCGGCTGTACCGACGCAGTGTCCTGCAGATCGTTGACCACCGTCAGCGCCTCAACGCCCATGCCTTTGAGATGCGCCTTCGCCTCCGCCAGCTCGCCCGCCTTGCGGGCGGTGATCGCCACTTTCGCACCCATCTCACCGAGGGCTTCCGCTATCTGTAATCCCAATCCGCGGGAGCCGCCAGTGATCAGCGCAGTCTTGCCGCTCAGGTCAAACAGCTTCTTCACATTCATATATAAACCCTAAACCTTTCAACGCAAAGGACGCAAAGGTACGCGAAGGAAAACCAATACAAACCAATTCAGAGAAAGAACAGGCAGGTCGTGCGTCCGGTGATAATGGCCCCTATGGGTGTTTCCTTTGATTTTCGCATCGACTTCGTTTTTGAATTCCTTTGCGTACCTTTGCGTCCTTCGCGTTGAAAGACCTTGACCTGGTTGTCTTAGACCACTTCGAACAGGCCGGCGGCACCCATGCCACCGCCGATGCACATCGTTACCACGACGTACTTGACGCCGCGGCGCTTGCCTTCGATCAGCGCGTGGCCGACCAGGCGGCTGCCGGTCACGCCGTACGGATGCCCGACCGCGATCGAGCCGCCGTTGACATTGAGCCGTTCGCTGGGAATGCCGAGCCTGTCGCGACAGTAGATGACCTGCACCGCGAAAGCCTCGTTCAGTTCCCACAGGCCGATGTCCTCGATTTTCTTCCCGGTCTGTTTCAGGAGCTTGGGAACGGCGAACACCGGGCCGATGCCCATCTCGTCGGGCTCGCAGCCGGCCACCGCGAAGCCGCGGAAGATGCCCATC
>DASYUW010000262.1:0-4080 GCA_036000845.1 Burkholderiales bacterium | reverse complement strand
ATCGTGGGTCACCGCCACCACGGTTCCCGGAAACTTCTGCAGGAACTGCTCCAGCCAGTCCACGCTTTCGGCGTCGAGGTGGTTGGTCGGCTCGTCCAGCAGCAGCATGTCGGGCTTGGACAGCAACAGCCGGCACAGCGCCACACGGCGTTTCTCGCCGCCGGAAAGTTTTTCGATCTTCGCGTCCCACGGCGGCAGGCGCAGCGCGTCGGCTGCAATCTCGAGCTGGTGCTCGACGTTGTCGCCCGAACTGGTGGCCAGAATGGCTTCGTATTTCGCCTGCTCGGCGGCGAGCTTGTCGAAGTCGGCGTCCGGCTCGGCATAAGCGGCGTAAATCTCGTCGAGCTTCTGCTTCGCTTCGAACGTTTCACCTAGGCCCTCCTCGACCGCCCCGCGCACCGTCTGCTTGGGATCGAGCTGGGGCTCCTGGGGCAGGAAGCCGACGCGCAGGTCGGGCATCGGAATGGCTTCGCCTTCGATTTCCTTGTCGAGGCCGGCCATGATCTTGAGCAGGCTGGATTTGCCCGAACCATTGAGTCCGAGCACGCCGATCTTGGCGCCGGGGAAAAAGGACAACGAAATATCCTTGAGGATCTGGCGCTTGGGCGGGACGATCTTACCCACGCGTTGCATCGTGTAAACGTACTGAGCCATGAATCTAAAATCACCGAAGGTTTCGAAGAGCGGAGGATTATAAGCGAGTGCTGCGTACTCTGTGCTGAGTGCTGCGTGCTGTGTGCTGAGTGCTGCGTGCTGTGTGCTGTGTGCTGCGAGAGAATCAGCCGGCCGAGGGCCGGCAATAAGAGCGTTGACGCAAAGGACGCAGAGAAGTGCAAGAAAGGACGCATAGGAACGGGGATTTTCGTGACTAACGGCCAGGACGCGCTACAAGGACGACGGGACTCCGGGCTCTGTGAAGTTCGGCCGGCCGGAGGCCGGCAATAAGCGCGTTAACGGGCACCCACCCCACTCCGGGCAAGCGGTTCTGTGCTTGCCGCTTCGAGTGGTGTGGCAAAGGACGCAAAGGGACGCGAAGACAACACGTCGCATAGCGACTTGTTGCGGCGGAGGCTAACGTTTAGCGGGCGATGACCGATCAACGTTATGCCGAAGCCAAAGAACAGGCAAAGAGATCGGCCTCGATACTGTGACCTCGATGGCCAGTAAGCGCAGTAATTCCAGTTTGATTTGACAGGCAGTGTCCGATCGCCGACGCCGAGAGGCGACTCAACGTTGGAACCACTTCACCAGCTCGAAGCGCTTGCCGCTCTTGAGGCGGTAAATGGCAAAATCGGCCCTGTCGGTGGTCAGGATATGTCGGACGCCGGTACGGTTCGCCAGCCAAATCAGCGCTGCGTCAGCAAGATCGATGTCCCGGTCAGCATATTTCCGGATGGTTGCGCTGATTTCGCCATAGGCATCAATGGGCAGTTCGAGTGTCCGCAGCCTCGGCGATTGAGACAGGTCGAGAAGTTCGATTTTGGCACTAGCATCCAGGAAAAAACAGGTTTCTACTATCACCGGGGAGACGGTAATGAGCGGGCCGATTTCCCGTAGAAAGAAAGCCCTCGCCGCGACGTGCAGAGGGTCGGATTTGCGCCCAAGGGCAACGAGAAACCCGGTATCGACGAGTACGTTAGCCACGCTTCCGTTTGCCGCGGAAGCGCTCGCGCAACAGGCGCTTGGTATGGCGCGCGACATCCCCTTGCCGGGTGTCGCAACCAATATACGGATGGCTCAGGCCGACCGTGCCCGATTCGGGCGCCCGCAGCAGTTCCTGCAAAGCAAGTTTTACGGCCTCACTCTTGGTGAGACGGTTCTTGGCGCAATACTCGGCGAGTTCCTGCTCGACGCGATCGGGCAGGCGGACGGTAAGGGTCATGCAGGTCTCCGATGTAATACCTCGAATGCGCTATCGTATTACATCAAGTCAAGGTTGCCAAGCGTTTGTTCAGATCAAAGTGCTGCGTGCGAAAAGCAGGGCTCGGGATTCAGGACGCAGGACTCAGTGAAAATCAGCCGGCCGGAGGCTGGCGTCAAACGCGTTCAACGCAAAGCGGCGCGCGGACACGTTACCGATGCAGTCGGCCGATTGCGGGGCGGCTGTGACACGTTAGCCATAGGCCCGCCTGCGGGAGCAGCCGCATAACGCCCCGATCAATACTTTGCAACACAGCCTTGTGCGCCCCTACCCGCAAACTGGGCTAAGCCTAACGAGTCCGGGGCGCGCGCCGAAGCGCTGCCTCCCGCACCGGATAGCTACGCCAATGCCGTGTCGGCAGCGCAAAGGGACGCGAAGGAGAACAAGAGAAAGACTCACGTGAAGGTGTGAATGGGTGAAAAGTGATAGACCGATCTTGTACTACTTGACCCGGTTGGTTCGACGGCCAGGTTGCTACAGCATCACCAGAACGGTCAGTCCGTCGGGCCCGTTGTTCTCGATGCGTGCATCGCCACCGTGGTGCCGCGCGATCTTGCGTACCAGCGATAACCCCAGGCCGGTGCCGGTCGCGTTCGCGTGCCGGGCCCGACGGAAGGGTTCGAATACGGTTTCGGTCTCTGTCGCCGCGATGCCCGGGCCCTGGTCGCTCACGCGCAGCGCCGCCCGCACGTTTGCCCGGCTCACCGATACGCTCACCGGCGGCTTGCCGTGGCGCAGCGCATTCTCCACCAGGTTGCGCAGCAGGCGCCGCAGCAGCGCGGGGTTGCCGTGCACGATTACCGACTCACCGCTCACGCTGCAGCCTTCATAGCGGGCGCATTCCTCCGCCGCGAGCGCGAGCAGGTCCACCTCTTCCTTGACTTCCGGCTCGCTGAGCGCGTCGAGCCGGCTGCTGAGCAGGATGCTCTCGATCAACTCGTCGATCTCGGCAATGTCGCGCTCCAGCTCGGCCTTGCGCCTGGGATTGGCATCCGCCTTCAGCAGTTCCACGCCCATGCGTATGCGCGTGAGCGGGGTGCGCAGCTCGTGCGAGGCATTGGCCAGCAGCATCCTGTGCGCGTTAATCAGCTCTTCGATGCGCGCGGCGGCCCGGTTGAAGCTCATGGCCAGGCGTGCGACTTCATCGTGCCCTTCGACTTTCACGCGTGCCGAGAGGTCGCCGCGTCCGAGTGTTTCCACGCCGTCCTGCAGGCGCTCCAGACGGCGCGTGAGGCGCCGCACGACCGGGTGCGCGACGATCGCGACCACGATGAACAACAGCACCAGCGCGACGACAAGCGCCAGTCCCGGAACGTGCCGGAACGGGTGGTCCATCGCGGCCCGGCGGGCGACCAGCCAGCGCCCGTCCGGAAGCCGGACCGTCCACGCCGAATGCCCTCTCATGCGCGGGGCGAACATGCCGCGGTCGATTTCTTCTTCCGGTACGGACAGGGGCGCGCCCACGGCGGCGAGGAGGCTGCGGTCGGCTGCGAACAGCGACACGTCCGCGCGCAGGCCGGCGCTGATTTTTTCCAGCGCGGCCTGCTGCCCGGCTTTGTCGGCCGAGGCCGGCGGCAGGATGTTCTGTGCAAACTGCGCCACCACTTCGCCGCCTTGCCAGGCACTGCCCGCTTCGCCGAGCGTGCGCCAGAGCAGGCCCGCGGCGAGTGCAAACACGATCAGGCTCGCCAGCACCGCAAGATAAATTCGGAAGTGCAGTCGTCTCATCGACGGCTCAATTCTGCTGCCGTGCGAACACGTAGCCGCTGCCCCGCACGGTGACGATCCGGCGCGGTTTCTTCGCGTCGTCCTCGATCGCAGCGCGGATGCGCGAGATGTGTACGTCGATGGAGCGGTCGAAGGCTTCCAGTGTTTCACCTTTCAATTTTTCCATCAGCGCCTCCCGCGAGAGCACGCGACCGGCGCTTTCCGCCAGCGCGAGCAGCAGCGCGAACTGGTGGCTGGTGATTTCGCGCGTCACGCCGTCGACGCGGACCGCGCGTGCGCCGCGGTCGATTTCCAGCCGGCCGAAGCGCAGCACGTCAGCCGCGACGCCCGCCCTGCCGCGCCGCAGGATGGCGCGCAGGCGTGCCAGCAGTTCACGCGGCTCGAAGGGCTTGGGCAGATAATCGTCCGCGCCCAGTTCCAGGCCGACGACG
>DASYUW010000261.1:0-6700 GCA_036000845.1 Burkholderiales bacterium | reverse complement strand
CTCGATGCTCGCCGCCACCTTGTCGATGAATGCGCGCTCCGGGCAGAGCAGGATCGCCTGCGCCATCTCGTCGTGCTCGGCCTGCGAGAACAGGTCCATCGCCACCCAGTCCGGATCGGTGCCGCCGTCGCAGATCACCAGGATTTCAGATGGGCCCGCCACCATATCTATTCCAACGACGCCGAAGACGCGCCGCTTCGCGGCCGCAACGTAGGCGTTGCCCGGGCCGACGATCTTGTCCACCTGCGGAACGGTCCGGGTGCCGTAAGCCAGCGCTGCCACGGCCTGGGCGCCGCCAATGGTGAAAATGCGATCCACGCCGGCGATGCACGCGGCGGCAAGCACCAGGTCGTTGCGCTCTCCGCGCGGCGTGGGCACCACCATGATGATTTCTTTGACGCCTGCCACCTTTGCCGGCAGCGTGTTCATCAGCACGGTGGAAGGATATGCCGCCTTGCCGCCCGGCACATACACCCCGACGCGATCGAGCGGCGTGATCTTCTGGCCGAGCGTCGTGCCGTCGTCCTCGGTGTATTGCCAGGACGCGAGCGGCTGGCGTTCGTGGTAGGCACGGATGCGTGTAGCGGCCTGCTCGAGCGCATCGCGCCGCACGCCCGGCAGTGCGGCAAGCGCGCGCTCCAGATCGGCCCTACGGATTTCGAGTTGCGCAAGCGTGCCTGCCTCGAGCTCATCGAACTTGCGCGTGTACTCGAGCACCGCGTCGTCGCCGCGCGCCTTGACCTCCCGCAGAATCGCCGCCACCGCGTCCTCGATGCGCTCGTCCTGGGTATTCTCGAATGCGAGCAACCTGACCAACTTCGTATCGAAGTCGGCGTCGCGAGTGGACAGGCGTGCAATCCCGATCATGTTCCGCTCTTTGCCACTGCCCCGGCGAAAGCATCCAGCATCGGCTGTATCGCCCGGCGCTTGAGCTTCAGTGCCGCCTGGTTGACGATCAGCCGGGCGCTGATCGGCATGATCTGCTCGACCGCCTGGAGATTGTTGGCGCGCAGCGTGTTGCCGCTGGAGACCAGGTCCACGATCGCGTCCGCCAGGCCAACCAGCGGCGCCAGTTCCATCGAGCCGTAAAGCTTGATCAGGTCGACGTGCACGCCCTTGGCGGCGAAATGTTCGCGCGCCGTCTTCAGGTACTTGGTGGCCACCCGCAGGCGCGCGCCGCGACGCACCGCGCCCTCATAGTCGAAGCCGTTCTGCACCGCCACCATCATTCTGCATTTTGCGATTCCCAAGTCGAGCGGCTGGTACAGACCAGTTCCCCCATGCTCGAGCAGCACATCTTTGCCGGCGATCCCAAGATCGGCTGCGCCATACTGAACATAGGTCGGGACGTCGGAAGCACGCACGATGATGATGCTGACGTCCGGCCGGCTGGTGCCGATGATCAGCTTGCGCGAGGTTTCCGGATCCTCGGACGCGACGATCCCCGCCGCTCTCAACAACGGCGTCGTTTCGTCGAAAATGCGCCCTTTCGACAGGGCGATTTTGATGTTCATGTTCGTGTTTGGTTCAAACGGCGAAAACCAAAACCTTCACCGCAATTGCGCAAAGAACCCAGAGCAATGCAAAAAACCGCACTTCTTACCACGAAGACACGAAGGAATACAAAAGAGATCACAAACCACGACGGGTGCCTGTTTATAACTTGTTGCTCATTGCGTATGGACGGCGACTTTCGATCCTTCAGTACGTGTGATTCGCCGGCAGCGGTCAGAAAATGAAATTCCTTCAATCTCTTTTCTTTCTTCGCGTGTCTTCGTGTCCTTCGTGTCTTCGTGGTGAGATTTTCGGTCTAGTCATTGCGCGGAACTCAATGCGCCCGCTTGATGCGGGCGCCCAATTGACTGAGCTTTTCTTCTATACATTCGTAGCCGCGGTCGAGGTGGTACACGCGGTCCACCCGGGTTTCGCCCTGCGCCACCAACCCGGCCAGCACCAGGCTCGCCGAGGCCCGCAAATCGGTGGCCATCACGCCCGCGCCCTGCAATTGCGCCACACCGTGCACCACCGCAGTGTTTCCTTCCACATCGATCTTAGCCCCGAGCCGCCGCAGTTCCTGCACATGCATGAAGCGGTTCTCAAAAATGGTTTCGGTCACCACAGCAGTTCCTTCGGCCACGGCGTTAAGCGCCATGAACTGGGCCTGCATGTCAGTCGGGAACGCCGGATACGGCGCCGTGCGCAGGCTCACCGACCTGAGCTTGCCGTTGGTGGAAAGGGCAATCCAATCCTGGTCGTGCTCGACGTGCGCACCGGCCTCGCGCAGCTTGCCCAGTACCGAGTCCAGAATTCCCGCGCGCGTTCCCTTCAATCTGATCTCGCCGCCGCTGGCCGCCGCAGCCACCAGGAATGTGGCGGTTTCGATGCGATCAGGCATTACCCGGTGAGTCGCGCCCGTGAGGTGCTCCACGCCTTCAACCGTGATTACGTCGGACCCCGCGCCGGAGATACGCGCGCCCATCGCGTTCAGGCACTCCGCCAGATCCACCACCTCCGGCTCGCGGGCCGCGTTCTCAATTACCGTGGTACCGTCGGCCAGCGTCGCCGCCATAATCAGGTTCTCGGTACCGGTCACAGTTACCAGGTCCATGACGATACGCGCGGCTGTAAGCCGGCGAGCACGGGCATGGATATAGCCCTGTTCGATCTCGATCTGCGCACCCATCGCCTGCAACCCCTTGATGTGCAGATCCACCGGCCTCTGGCCAATAGCACATCCGCCCGGCAGCGACACGCGGGCCTCGCCGAAACGCGCGACCATCGGTCCCAACACCAGGATCGAAGCGCGCATGGTCTTGACCAGCTCGTAGGGTGCAGCCAGGTTGTGCAGCTTTGCCGCCGTCAGGCCCACGCCCATTTTCTCATCGAGCGAAACCTCGACGCCCATTTGCGCCAGCAGATTCAGCGTCGTGGTCACGTCGCGCAGATGGGGAAGATTCTGCACCCGCAGCGTTTCCGGCGTCAGGATAGCGGCGCACAGGATCGGCAGGGCTGCGTTCTTGGCCCCGGAAATGCGCACTTCCCCGGTAAGCGGCACGCCGCCCTGGATGATCAGCTTGTCCACGGGAACCTATCGGAAGACTATCGGGTAGCCCAATCCTCGGGCGTCAGGGTCCTCATCGACAACGCGTGTATTTCCTCGCGCATGCGATCCCCCAGCGCCCGGTAGACCACTTGGTGTTGCTGCACCCGCGTCTTGCCGCGGAATTCCGGGCTCACGATCACCGCCTCGAAATGATGGCCGTCGCCGACCACCTCGACGTGATCGCACGCGAGGCTGTCCTGGATGTAAGACCTGACCTGTTCGGGGGTGACCATTTCAACGACATCCTCAGTGGCGAAGCTTGTATCCGCGCTTGAGCAGCGACAAGGTGGCGAATGATAAGGCCAAAAGGGAGCCCCCCACAATCGCAAGACTGAGATACGGCGAGACGTCGGACACGCCGAAGAAGCCGTAGCGAAAGCCGTCGATCATGTAGAAGAAAGGATTGAAGTGCGACACCCGCTGCCAGAACGGCGGCAGCGAGTGGATCGAATAGAACACGCCCGACAGGAAAGTGAGCGGGATGATCACGAAATTCTGGAATGCGGCAAGCTGATCGAACTTGTCGGCCCAGATGCCGGCGATAATGCCGAGCGTACCCAGGATCGCCGACCCGAGCAACGCGAAGGCAGCCACCCACAGGAGGTTCTGGACCGGCACCGGGACGAACATCGCGGTAATCACGAACACGCCGAGTCCCACCACCGCGCCGCGCACCGTCGATGCCAGCACGTAGGCGCCAAAAAATTCGAGGTGAGACAACGGCGGCAGCAGGATGAAGACGATATTGCCGGTGATTTTGGACTGGATCAGGCTCGACGAACTGTTGGCAAAGGCATTCTGCAGCAGCGACATCATCGCCAGGCCGGGTATCAGAAACGAGGTATAGCGCACCCCCGGATAAACCTGCACATGATCTTCCAGCACGTGCGAGAAGATCAGCAGGTACAGAAGCGCGGTGAGCACCGGCGCCAGGATGGTCTGGAAGCTCACCTTCCAGAAGCGCAGGATTTCCTTGTAGAACAGTGTGGAGAAGCCGGTCATCGTCGTCTCACTCCCTGCGCATGATGGCAACGAAGACTTCCTCAAGGTCGGGTTGCTCCAGTTCCATGGCCGCCACCTCGAGCCCATTGTCGCGGATGGTCCGCAGCACGCCTTCGACATCGGCGTAATCATGCAGCGCCAGCAGGTACTCGCCACTCACCTGGGCGGCTGCCAGCATCGGCCGCAACCTCTCGGGCAGCGCACCGTTTGCAAGCCGCAGCCGCAGATGGATACCGGAGAATCCCCTGAGGAGGTTATGCGTGGAATCCAGCGCGACCAGCTTGCCCTGCTTGAGCATGCCCACACGGCTGCACAACGACTCGGCCTCTTCCAGATAGTGCGTGGTCAGCACGATGGTATGGCCGTCGCCGTTGAGCTGGCGGACGAATTGCCACAGGCCCTGGCGCAGCTCGACATCCACACCGGCGGTCGGTTCATCGAGAATTATTACCGGCGGCTTGTGCACCAGCGCCTGCGCCACCAGCACACGCCGTTTCATTCCGCCGGAAAGCGCGCGCATGTTGAAGTCGGCGCGGTCGGTGAGGTCCAGGCGCGCCATCACTTCATCGATCCAGTCGTCATTGCGGCGCAAGCCGAAATATCCAGACTGGAAACGCAAGCTCTCGCGTACCGTGAAGAACGGGTCGAACACCAGCTCCTGCGGCACCACGCCGAGCGCACGCCGCGTCTGCCGGTAATCGGCCACCACGTCGTGGCCCATCACCATGAGCGAACCCGCGTTGGCGCGCGCCAGCCCGGCGAGAATGCTGATCAGAGTGGTCTTGCCGGCGCCGTTGGGTCCTAGCAGCGCGAAGAACTCGCCCTGAGGAATTTCCAGGTCGATGTCACAAAGCGCGCGCACGCTTCCGTAGGTCTTGGAGACGCCGCGTATGTCGATGGCTGGGACCACAGCGACGTTGTGGAGTAGTTTCTTCCGGAGCGGCGGCTATTCAGCCGCAACAGGAATCAGGTCTGTGACCCCGTAGAGATTGGCAATGCTCACCAGGCTTTCGCCGAGGTTGGCAAAGAAGATCTGGCGGTTGCTGCCGTGCATGCGCCGCGTCCACTCCAGCATCAGGCTGATCGCCGAGGAATCGGCTTCCGTCACCCCGGACAAGTCCACGACTACGGGACTGCCCTCAAAACTGCGACTGCCCTCGGCGAGCAACGCGCTGACACCCTCCAGCGTCATCGGGCCCTCGATCAGGTAACGGTCGCCCTGTCTGCTGATCATTGTTTGCCGGCTGGCGCCGCATTGGCGCTGTTCCTGTTGACGAGACTCTTGATCAGACCGTCGATTCCGCCACGATCGATCTCCAGAGCGAACAGGTTGCGATAGTTGATGATGAGACTGGCGCCCGCGACCCTAACATCGTAGACCTTCCACCCAGCCGGAGTGAGCGCCATGTCGTAGTCCACGGTAATCGGCTCCGCACCGCCGGGGAGTTTGATGAGCGTCTGCACGGTCGCCTCGCTATCACCGGGATTGAATCTGAACGGCCGATACTCGACGCTGACCCCGGTGTAGGCGGTGAATGCGGCCGAGTAGGAGCGCACCAGCAGGCTGCGAAATTCCTTGATCAATGCCTCGCGCTGCGTCGGCGTCGCGTCGCGCCATGCGCGCCCGACCGCGAGCCGGGTCATGCGTGCAAAATCAAAATGGGGCGCAACCTTCTCTTCGATCAGATCGACAATGCGGTCCACCTTGCCGGCCTTGATGTCCTTGTCGTTGCGCACGATCGTGAGGACTTCTTCGGTGGTGCTGCGTACCAGCACGTCCGGTGACGGCGCTTGCGCCCTGACTTCCAATGCCGTCACGGAAGCCGCGAGCAACAGAAATCCGATCAGCGGCCGCCCTGTCCTGTTGCCGTTTTGCGTGTTCATTATTGGCCCCATGAATACCGAATCGCCCCGCTACTTTGCCTTTTCCGTGCCGGTCTCTGCCGCCTTGCCATACAGAAACTGCCCGATGATTTTCTCCAGCACCACCGCGGATTGGGTGATTATCAGGCGATCGCCTTCCTTGAGCATGTGATCGTCACCCCCGCCGTCCATTCCGATGTACTGCTCGCCGAGCAAGCCGGCGGTCAGGATCGAAGCCGAGGAGTCCTTCGGGAACTGATAACGTTTGTCGATGTGCAAAGTTACACGGGCACGGAAGCTCTGGTTGTCGAAAGACACGTCGGCCACGCGCCCGACCACCACCCCCGCACTTTTCACCGGCGCGCGCGGCTTCAGCCCGCCAACATTGTCGAACTCGGCATACACCTTGTACGTGTCGGCGACGCTGAAGCCGCTCATGTTTCCAACCTTGAGCGCCAAGACCAGCAACGCGCCGATGCCGGCACAAACGAACAGTCCCACCCACAGGTCGAGCATCGAGCGTTCCATCACACCCCCCGAAACATGAATGCAGTCAACACGAAATCCAGGCCCAGGATGGCCAGCGACGACGTCACCACGGTACGCGTGGTTGCACCCGACACGCCTTCCGCGGTCGGCGGGGCATCGTAACCCTCGAACAGCGCGATCCAGGTCACGGCGACACCGAACACGAAACTCTTGATCACGCCGTTGACGATGTCCTCGCGGAAA
>DASYUW010000260.1:0-4325 GCA_036000845.1 Burkholderiales bacterium | reverse complement strand
GTAGTCCGGATGGCGGGCCAGAGCGGGATCGCCGAAGGCTTCGCACATGCGCCCGAAAATCGGATTGCCTGACGCCGCGACGTTCACGAAACCGTCTGCAGTCGGATAGACACTGGTGGGCATCGAAGTCGGATGGTCGTTGCCGGCCTGCCCCGCCACTTCGCCCTCCACCAGCCAGCGCGCGGCCTGGAAGTCCATCATCGCCACCATCGCCGAGAGCAACGAGCTTTGCACCCACTGGCCTTTTCCGGAAATGCTGCGTTCCTGCAGCGCGATCAGCACGCCGAGCGCTGCGAACAGGCCCGCGCTCAGATCGGCGACCGGGATGCCCGCGCGCACCGGCCCGTTCCCCGGCAGCCCCGTCACCCACATCAATCCGCCCATGCCCTGCGCCACCTGGTCGAATCCTGCGCGGTCGCGATAAGGGCCGTCCTGGCCGAAGCCTGAAATGCTTGCGTAGATGAGCCTGGGGTTCACTGCGGCCAGCGCTTCGTAACCGATGCCCAGCTTGTGTTTCACATCCGGCCGGAAGTTCTCCACCAGCACGTCGGCAGTCTTTGCCAAGCGCTTGAGCACCTCGACGCCGCGCGGATCCTTGAGGTTCAGCGTGAGCGAGCGCTTGTTGCGATGCAGATTCTGGAAATCCGAGTCCTGGCGCTCGCCCAGCATGTCCTCGCTATCCGGCATCTCGATCTTGATGACGTCGGCACCCCAGTCGGCGAACTGCTTGGTGCAGGTCGGTCCCGCGCGCACGCGCGTCAGGTCGATAACGCGGAGATGGGAGAGGGCGTCCATAAGAGCAAGGATGAAGGCGGAAGGATGAAGGATGAAGGGCGAGGGGCGAAGGGCAAGGATGAAGGATGAAGGCGGAAGGATTAAAGGGCGAAGGGCGAGAGCTGGGAGCTACGGCAAGCTAAGCCGGCTTCGCGCGTCTTGTCCAGCGGCCGGACTCGACCTGGTGGAAGAAATCCTCCAGCAGACGATTGAACAGCGCCGGTTCTTCCAGATTGGTCATGTGCCCGCTGCCGGGCAGCACGGCAAGCACGGCCGCAGGAATGGTGCGCTTCATCAGCAGCGACGGTTCGAGCGTCGGGTCGTCTTCGTCTCCCGCGACGATCAGCACCGGCGCCTCGATCCGCACCATGTCCGCGGTCAGGTCGTACAGCGACGGCCGCCGCGCCTGGTAACCAAGCATGGTATTGGCCGAACCCTGCGCGGAATGCTCGGAGAAGTTGCGGATGAACTCGGCAAATCCTCGCGGGTCCTTGGCCTGCAACTGCAGGCGCGCCGGACCGTGGCCGTACGTCGCCGCCACCTTGGCCATGCCCTCCTCGAGCATGGTCTTGGCGAGCGCGCGTGACTGCGCCTGGAATTGCGCATATTGCGCCGGATGCGCGCCGTATCCGCAGCCGGCGACGACGCATGACAGCGCACGATCGGAATAGGCGATGCCGAAATGCAGTGAGGCGAAGCCGCCCATCGAATTGCCCACGACGTGAGCCCGCTGGATGCCGAGCCCGTCCAGCAGGCTGCGGATGTCGTCGCGCGCACGCTGCTGCGAGTAGCGCTCCACGTCGGCGGGCACGTCCGACGGCGGATAGCCGCGCGCGTTGTAAGTGATGCAACGGTAGCGGCGCGAGAAGTGCCGCACCTGCGGCTCCCAGCTTCGGTAGTCGCCCGCGAACTCATGCACGAAAACGATCGGCACGCCGGAACCGGTTTCCTCGTAATAAAGCTTGACGCCGTCGTCGGTTTTCAGGGTGGGCATGCTGGTCGCTCCCTTGCGTGGATGTCCATGTCAGGCGGCCAAGTAACCCCCATCCACCACCAGCTCGGTTCCGGTGACGTACGACGCTTCGTCGGAGGCCAGGAACAGGATTGCGTACGCCGCCTCTTCGACCCGCCCAGTGCGGCGCATCGGCACCGATTCCAGCACTTTCTCGCGCAGCTTGGGATCGGCGGCGGTAACCGAAGTGCGCATCGGCGGCATCAAGCCGGGATGGACCGAGTTCACGCGGATGCCGTCCTTCGCGTACTGCACCGCGGCGGACTTTGTCATCATGCGGATAGCGGCTTTCGCGCCGTTGTAGCCCATGTGCACGAATTCCTGTCCGACGAAGCCTGAGATCGACGACAGGTTGACGATCGCGCCACCACCCGCTTTCTGCATCTCCGGGATGGCGTACTTCATCCCCAGAAAAGTCCCGCGCGCGTTGATTGCCATCAGCTTGTCGAAGTACTCGGTGCTCATGCGGTCGGGCACCGCGCCGCTGATGCCGGCGTTGTTGACAAGCACGTCGAGCCGGCCGTAGCGCTTGACCGTGGCGCGGATCACCTCGCGCCACTGCTCCTCGTCGGAAACATCCAGGCGCAGGAACATCGCCTCGCCGCCAGCCGAGGCGATCGAGGCCGCTACCGCGGCACCTTCCTTCTCCAGCAAGTCGGCCACCACGACCTTCGCGCCCTCGCGCGCGAAGACCCTCGCCGCGCTCTCCCCCATTCCCGCTGCCGCGCCGGTCACCAGCGCGATCTTGTTTTCGAGTCTCACCTTGCTCTCCCCCTAATTGATGTTCACCATTTTTCCTAGTCGGATTCGAAGTCCTTGCGCAGCCTGGAAACCGAAACAAACATGCAGGGCATTGCGCATCTTATTATCTACTGGCAATTCCGAAAAGGCAGGGCCAGTGGCAAATGGCGAGTGATGGGTGAAGGGTGAAGCAACAGCAAAGGCCAAGAATGCTGTGAATTTCTCAAGAACAATCCTCCTACGCAGTATTCCTTTGCGCCCTTCGCGTCAACGCTTCTAAAGCTGGCCACAGGTCAGCTAGCCATATTCATCAACCGCTACAACTGTCAACATAGGTCAGTGGGAGGGCAGCTTACATGACAACTAAAACTCGGGTCGCAGTGCTGGACGACTGGCAGGGGGTCGCGAGGAGCAGCGCAGACTGGTCGCGTCTGTCTGAGCGCGCCGAAGTCGTCTTCTTCGAGGAGCCCTTCAAGGATGCCGATGCGATCGCAAAAGCGCTGGCCGGCTTCGAGATCATCATCGCGATGCGCGAGCGCACCAGGTTTCCGAAGGAACTGATCGAGCGCCTGCCGATGCTGCGCATGATCGCGCTGACCGGAGGGCGCACCTGGACCATGGACTTCGACGCCCTCAAGGCACGCGGCATCGTCGTCTCCCACACCGGCGGCACGCACTCCACCGCCGCCACCGCAGAGTTGGCACTCGGCCTTCTTCTGTCCGCCGCGAGGCACATTCCACACGCCGATGCGTCAGTGCGTCAAGGCGGATTCCAGGGCGGCGTGCCTGTGGGTCAGGTGCTTGAGGGCAAAACGCTAGGCGTCATCGGGTTGGGCAAGATCGGCTCGAAGATGGCGCGCTACGGACAGACGCTGGGCATGCGGGTGCTGGCGTGGAGCCAGAACATGACCGACGAGAAAGCGGCCGCCGCCAGCGCGAAGCTGGTGGACAAGGCGACGCTCCTGTCCGAGTCGGACGCGATTTCGCTGCACCTGGTGCTGTCCGACCGCACCCGCGGCATCATCGGCGCACAGGACCTCGCGCGGATGAAACTAGGAGCGATCCTGGTGAACACTTCACGCGGCCCGCTGGTGGACGAAGCGGCGCTGGTGGAAAGACTCAGGACCGGGAAGCTGATCGCGGCGCTGGACGTGTACGCGCAGGAGCCGCTGCCCTCCGGCCATCCGCTGCGCAGCTTGCCCAATACCGTGCTGACACCGCACCTCGGCTACTGCACCCGCGAAGTGTATTCGCAGTTCTACGGGGATTCGATCGAGAATGTGCTCGCTTTTCTGGACGGCAGGCCGATGAGGGTTCTTACGAACCGGTGACGGCGAAAAACAAGGATGAAGGCGGAAGGATGAAGGATGAAGGAACAGCAAAGACCGTGATTGCCGTGAATACCGTGAATGTCGTGATAACACGCTCGCATCGCGAGCTTGTTGCGGCGTCGGCTAACCCTTACCTCAGCGAAGCGCAAATCAGGGTTATGCCGGAACAACAACGAGCTTGCCGAGTTTCAGTGAAAGCTAATGTGTAGCAATCGGCATTTGATCTGACACACAGTGTTAGTCGGATAGTAATTCGCTCTAAGAAACGCTGACCCAATCGAGTTGTCCAATTCTCCCTCACCCTCGGTCCCTCTCCCGGGGCTGCGCCTCCCTCATGTGCAACCGGGAACATGGGTAACAAATCGGACCGGGGACATGGGTAACAGTTTCTGGTTATCACAGAGGTTCGATTTTCCCGGTTCGTTGATTCAACCCACCCAAGACGAGCGAACAGAATTGAATCTGCC
>DASYUW010000259.1:0-4597 GCA_036000845.1 Burkholderiales bacterium | reverse complement strand
AGTTCATTGCGGCATTTCGCTATTGAATTCCTTGGCGTACCTTTGCGTCCTTTGCGTTTCACGCGTTTTAGTTTTAGAGCCCGAGAACCATCTGAGCGATGATGTTGCGCTGGATCTCGTTGGAGCCGCCGTAGATGCTGGTCTTGCGGTAGTTGAAATAGCGCGATGCGAGCGGCGCGGCATAGTCCGGGCCGACGTGCGCGCCGATCCAGTGGTCGCCCCAGGCCATCGGCAAGTGCGGCAGCGCGTAAGGCCCCACCGCCTCCATCATCAGTTCGGTGAGTTCCTGCTGGATTTCGGTACCCTTGATCTTCAGAATCGATGCCTCCGGTCCCGGCGCCTTGCCGTCGCGGTCGGCGGCTGCCACCCGAAGGTTGGTGATCTCAAGCGCCATCAGGTCTATTTCCACCTGCGCGATGCGGTCGCGAAACAACGGATCTTCGATCAGCGACCGCCCGCCCGCCCGTTCCTCGGAGGCGATGTGTTTGAGATAACGCAGCTCCCGCTTCGAGTGCCCTACTCCGGCGATGCCGGTGCGCTCGTGCGACAACAGAAACTTGGCGTAGGTCCAGCCCCGCCCCTCGTCGCCCACCAGGTTCTGCGCCGGCACCTTCACGTTCTCGAACCAGATCTCGTTCACCTCGTGCTCGCCGTCGAGCGTGATGATCGGCCGAACGGTCACGCCGGGTGAGTGCATGTCGATCAGCAGGAAGGAAATGCCCTCCTGTTTTTTGCCCTCGCTCGAGGTGCGCACCAGGCAGAAGCACATGTCCGCCCACTGGCCGTGGGTATTCCACGTCTTCTGGCCGTTGACGATGTAGTGGTTGCCCTGGCGCGCGGCGCGGGTCTTGAGCGAAGCCAGGTCGGAACCCGATCCCGGTTCCGAATAACCCTGGCACCACCAGTGCTCGCTGGAAAGAATGCGCGGCAGGTAATGCTTCTTCTGCCATTCGCTGCCAAAGGCGATGATCACCGGCCCGACCATGTGCAAGCCGAAAGGCGTGAGCCGCGGCGCCCCGGCGGCCGCGCACTCCTCCTCGAAAATGTAGCGCTGAATCGACGTCCAGCCGGTGCCGCCGTACTCCGCCGGCCAGCCGGCGGCTATCCAGCCCTTTTCGAACAAGATCTTCTGCCAGCGCAAGTAGTCGTCCTTGCCGAGCCGGCGGTGTTCGAGGACCTTGTGTGACACGTCGCCGGGGAGATGGGTACGGACGAACTCCCGGACCTGGTCGCGAAATTCGATTTCTTCCTGAGTGTAATTAAGATCCATCGGGAATTTCCTGGCGGAGGCTGCAAGGGTCCGGCCGGATCAATGAACGGCCGATCGATTGTCAGGTTTTGACGAAAGCGCCTAAGGATAAGGGAAGCCTCCCATCCAGGCAATCATGCTGGCCGCAGGCAGTGGCCGCGCACTATAATGAATCCATAAATCAAGCGCCTGTCCGGGCGGCGCGACCTTTGTCGCGGTCCGACATCCGAGGAGACCTGCCATGAACATGCCCGACGAGAAAGCCCTGCGGCAACTGAACGACTCGCTCAATCTCGAACCGCTGTGGATGCCGTTCACGGCCAACCGCCAGTTCAAGGCGGCGCCGCGCCTGCTGGTAGCTGCCAAGGACATGCACTATTTGACCCAGGACGGCCGCAAGGTGCTCGATGGCATCGCCGGCCTGTGGGCGGTGAACGCCGGCCACTGCCGCCAGAAAATCGTGGACGCGATCAAGAAGCAGGCGGAAACCATCGACTACGCGACCGGCTTTCAGTTGCATCATCCGGCCGCGTTCCAGGCGGCGGAAAAACTGGTTTCGATCACGCCCAAGGGCCTGGACCACGTGTTCTTCGCCAACTCCGGATCGGAAGCCGTGGACACGGCGCTCAAGATTGCGCTGGCCTATCACCGCGTGCGCGGCGAAGGCACCCGACGCGTACTGATCGGGCGCGAGCGCGGCTATCACGGAGTGGGATTCGGCGGCATTTCGGTCGGCGGCATGTCCGGGAACCGCAAGACCTTCGGCAACATGCTGGCCTCGGTCGATCACCTGCGCCACACCCACGACCCGGCACGCAACGCCTTCTCGCGTGGACAGCCTGAACACGGCGCCGAGTTCGCCGACGAGCTGGAACGCCTGGTTCAGCTTCACGACGCGTCCAACATCGCGGCAGTGATCGTCGAACCGGTCGCCGGGTCCACCGGCGTGCTGGTGCCGCCGAAAGGTTATCTGCAGAAGCTGCGCCAGATCTGCGACAAGTACGGCATCCTGCTGATATTCGATGAAGTCATCACCGGGTTCGGCCGCACCGGCAAGGCCTTCGCCGCGCAGACCTTCGGAGTCACGCCGGACATGATCACCTGCGCCAAGGCGCTCACCAACGCGGCGGTGCCGATGGGCGGCGTGATCGTGAAGAAAGAGATATACGACACGTTCATGGACAAGGGTGGCCCGGACAGCAACATTGAGTTCTTCCACGGCTACACCTATTCCGGACACCCGCTGGCCTCGGCCGCGGCGTGCGCAGCGCTCGACCTGTTCAAGGAAGAAAAGCTGTTCGAGCGCGCCGCAGAACTCGCACCCTACTGGGAAGACGCGGCGCACTCGCTAAAGAGCATGCCGCATGTGATCGACATCCGCACGATCGGGCTGGTCGCCGGAATTGAGCTGCAACCCATGGCCGACAAGCCCGGCGCGCGCGCATTCGAGGCTTTCGTGCGCGCCTATAACAAGAACGTGCTGATCCGCACCACCGGCGACACCATCGCGCTCTCGCCGTCGTTCATCATCGAAAAGCAGCAGATCGACCAACTCTTCGATACCGTCCGCGACGTTCTCAAAAACTTGCCTTGAATCAAATCGCTCACCGCAGAGGACGCAAAGGACGCAGAGGAAAGGCAAGAGAGAAACCATGCACGAGTTAAAGGCATTCATTGGCGAATGATCCCCCCTGGCAAATTTGCGGCGATAGTGGTTCCCGATGAGTGGCCCCGCTTTTAACGCAATGTTGTTTTTCCTCGTTTTGTTTTGCCTCTGCGTCCTCTGCGGTTAGAGCTTTCATCGGATAAGTCATGAAATTCGTCATCGCCCAGATGCAGCACGAGACCAATACCTTTTCCCCGGTGCCGACACCGTGGGAGGAGTTCGGGCCCAAGGGTCCGTACCTCGGCCGCGACGCCTTCGAGGCGATGAAGGGCAAGGGTATGGCCATGGCGGCATTCCTGGACCTGGCTGCAAAGGCCGGCGCGGAGGTCGTCACCCCGGTCGCCGCGTGGGCGAATCCGAGCGGGCCGGTGGACGGCAACGCCTATGACCGCATTTGCGAGGCGATTTGCACCGCGGTCGCCGAAGGCTGCGATGCGGTGTTTCTCGACCTGCACGGCGCCATGGTGGTAGCGGACCGCACCGACGACGGCGAAGGCACGTTGCTGGAAAAGCTGCGCGCCATCGCGCCGCGCACGCCGATCGCGGTATCGTTGGACCTGCACGCAAACGTTACCGAACGCATGGTGCGCAACTGCGACGTCATCGCCGGGTACAAGACTTATCCGCACGTGGACCAGTACGAATCCGGGAAGCTCGCCGGCTCCATACTGATGCGCATGATGAAAGGCGAGGTCAAGCCTGTGATGGCGTGGGGCAACGCGCCGATCCTGGCGCAGACGCTGCGCCAGAACACCTCCGAAGGTGCGATGAAGGATTTCGTCGATGCCGCCCGCGCGGCGGAACGCGACAGCCTGCTGGCCGCCACCGCATTCGGAGGCTTCCAGATGGCCGACATTCACGACGCCGGCATCAGCGTGGTCACCGTCGCGGACGCCGGCAAGGCCGCGGCCGTGAGCACGTGCAATGCGATCCTCGACGTCGCCTGGTCGCAGAAGGAAGATTTCATCTACCGCGGACAGCCGCTCGAGCAGTCGATCGCACAGGCGAAGCGCATGGGCGAACAGTCGGGCGGGCCGATCCTGCTGCTGGATCACGCCGACAATTGCGCCTCCGGCTCAACGCAGGACACTATGTACGTGCTGCGCGAGGCGCTGCGCCAGGGCCTGACCGGCATCGCGGTGGCGCCGATCCGCGATCCGGAAGCAGTCGCGAAAATGATCGAAGCCGGCAGGGGCGCGCGGGTCACGCTGCCGGTGGGCGGCAAGATGGACATGCCCTCGATCCGGCGCAAGGGCGAGCCCTTGACGCTGAGCGGGGTCATCCGCACGATCTCGGACGGCGAGTACACCATTACCGGGCCGCAGTTCACGGGGATGCGCTGCTTCATGGGCCGCACCGTGGTGCTCGACACCGGAACCGCGCTGGTCGTCGTCTCCGAGCGCAACCAGGAACCCTGGGACCGCGGCGTGTTCGAGAGCGTCGGCATCGACCCCGCACGCCAGCGCTACCTGCTGCTGAAGTCGCGGATGTATTTCCGGCCGGTGTTCCTGCCGATCGCGAAGGGGATGGTGTTCTGTGACGCCCCCGGCGTGTCATCCTCTGACTGGACCGAGTTCGAATACCGCAAGCTGCGGCGGCCGATTTATCCGCTCGACCAAAATTTCGCCAACGACCGCAAAGCTGCGGCTGCGTGATTGTGATTTAAAACTTAACAAGCACTT
>DASYUW010000258.1:0-10681 GCA_036000845.1 Burkholderiales bacterium | reverse complement strand
GCCGGCCAGCGCTTCGACCACCGCCCCGCCGTCCACCATGAACGGAATCACGTGAATGATCAGGATGGCGTCGAAATGGCCGCGGCCGAACTCGAGGGCGGCGCCAAGCGTGGCCGAGAATCGATCCTCTCTCGCGTCCGCCAGCAGATCGAGCGGATTTGCCACCGACGCTTCCGGCGGAAGAAAGCCGCGCAGCTTGCCGGCCAATGCAGGCGGTAACTCCGACAACGTCAGTCCCTCGTCCGCGACCTGATCGGCGGCGAGCACGCCGGGGCCGCCGGAATTCGACAGCAGCAGCACGCGCCTGCCGATGCCCTGCGGAAAGGCGCCGAACGCCTTGCCAGCGAGCAGCAGACGCCGCAGGCTTTTGACCCGAACGACGCCGTTCTTGTTGCAGAAGTCCTCGGTTGCCTGCTCGTCGGCGGGCCGCGAGCCGGTATGGCGAAACGCCGCTTCCCGCCCCGGTGCCGTGCGGCCGCCGATCAGCGCAACGACCGGCTTGATTTTCGCGACTTCGCGCGCGACCTGGGCAAACCGCGCCGCATCGCCGAAGGATTCGAGATAAAGCAGGATCGCTTTGCACTTGTCTTCGCGGCCAAGCTGGTCGAGGTACTCGATCACGCCGAGGTGCATGCTGTTGCCCACCGACACGACCGCTCCCAGCGGAATATTGAGCGCGTGGCTAGCCGCGATCGCTTCTTCGATGATCGCGCCCGATTGCGAAATCATCGCTACGCCGCCGCCCCTGGGCATGTCTGCGAAAAAAGTCGCGGCAAAGGGCGCCTTCGGATCGAGCAAGTTGATCACACCGGCGCAATTCGGACCGCCGATCGTCAGCCCCTTCTCTGCGGCGAACCTGCGAAGCTCATCGTCGCGTTTGCGGCCCGCCTCGCCCGCTTCGACGAAGCCGCCGGGAAGCACGAGGATGTTCCTGTGCCCCGTCTGTACAGCCTCGCTGACCACTTCCAGAATGCTGTCCGGCTTCACCAGCACGGTGACCAGATCCACCGGTTTGTCGAGCTCCTTCAGAGAGGCCTTGGCGGCCAGCCCGAGAATTTCACCGCCCTTCGGGTTCACCGGAATGATGCGCCCCTTGTAGCCCGACGCCAGCAGGTTGCGCAGCACGGCACCGCCGGAACTGGTCGGCCGCTCGCCCGCGCCCACCACCGCGATGCTCGCTGGATTCAGGAAGTGCTTGATGGCATCCAATTTTTCTTATCCGAAACGACAGTATTCCTCGAATCCAAATCTCACCACGAAGGCACGAAGACACGAAGAAAACCGGGAACAGATGTTTCTGTTCGAATCTGGCTGCATCAATGGATATCGGACCATTTCAACTCCGCGTATCGTAATTCCACATCAATTCCGGAATTGCATTTGCTTCTCTTCGTGCCTTCGTGTCTTCGTGGTGAGAACTTCGGCTCTCTTCTTACAGTTCAAGGAACGAACCAGGTATCCACAATGTTGCGGTTTTGCTCCATCCACGCGCGGGCAGCATCGCGGGTGGACATCCTGCCGACGTTCACCATCCGGTCCATCTGCGCCACCGCGTCCAGGCCGAGGTGGACGCGAGCAAGCACTTTCGTGGTTCGCTGCGGCGCCCGTGCCAGGAAATTCTTGTGCGCGACCAGAGCGCCATCGCTCGCCTCGCCGAGCAACTTGAAAGGCTCCTCGAGCATGCGCATGTCGGCGACCAGGTTAAGGTAGTTAGGGCGAAAGAAGGGCATTACGAACCAGCGCTGCGCGGCGAGATTCTCCTCGAGATGCGCGACCCAGGCATCGCGCTTGCCCGGGACGAGTTCGTAGCCTTCGCGGGCGAGCCGGTACGTCTCCATGATCTTGCGCGAACCAATCACCAGTGCGGAGTCGGGCGCTGTGCCGCGAATCACCTTGACCATCTTTTGCACCACCTCCGGCTTCTTCAAGTCCGCAACGCTGGAAACCTGCGACGCCGGCACGTAAGAGGGCACGGACCAGTAGAGTTGCGCATCCCGGTACAACGTGGCCAGTTGCACTGAATCCATGCCGTATTGCTCCCAGTACACGGTGTGCCCGCTGGGCAGCCACGCCGCTACCAGGATGTCGATTTCGCCTTTGCCGAGGACGGGAAACATTTGGCCGTGGCTGCCGGTTCTGACTTCGACCCGGTGACCCAGGCGTTCCAGCACTTCCTGCACCACCGCGGCAGTGACCGCGTAGAAGGAAATATTGATCTGCCCCATGACGACCGTGTTGTCGTCCGCGCGCGCCACCGCGGCATTCATGGTCAGCCCGGTCACGATCGCTGTGATCCAGCGCCGCACCTGCATTAGCCCCTCCTTTCCAACGATGCGGACGGCGCTGCTTCAGCACGCAGTCGGCGCACGATCTGGCGGAACGTGTCGCGCCCGCCGAATCCACCGGCTTTGGTCACCAGCCACAGTGACGCGCCGTCCACGCGGATGCGTGCATACGGAATTCCCGGCATGAGGTCGCCGAGCACCTGCAGCGCCGGATTGCCGGTCGCCGTGAGGATGGCGATCGCGGTGTCGCCCCCTGTGGCGACCAGCGCCTGCGCACGCGTGCGCCGGGCGGCGTCGATCGCGTTGCTTGCCATGTCGGCCGCTACCTGTTGCGCGTCTCCTTCCCCGCCCGCGTCGTCGGCGGTGGCCTTCAGGACCAAATTGCGCGCGGCGGGAAATTCCTTTTGCGAAAGCCTTCCATTGAGTGCGCGCAGCACTCGCGTACCCGGTTCCTGCATCAGCGACTCGACCTGTTCGGCGCTTTGTACTGCTCGCGAACCGACTGCGAAAACGATGGTGCCGGTAAGTTTTTCCGGGGATGCTTGCGAACCGGCTGCGCCGAAACAGGCGCGGGCCAGCGGCTTCGTGATTCCTGCGGAGCCTGCCAGCAGCAGTTCGCCGAGTTGGCCTTGCACCGCGCTAACCGTGGCCGCCAGGTCTGCATCGGTGGCGCCGTCTACGATCCAGATCCGGACATTCGAACCGCTGCTGAAATCATCCGCGGCTCCGGCGATCGCAACACTCAGCCCCGGCTGGGCTTCGGCAAAAACCTGCTGCAGCGGCGCAAGCGGCGATGGCGACAGAGCGTCGCTGGCAAAAGCGGTCTCTGCAAGCGGAACGCCGTTGACGTGGACCACGCCGCTTTTCACTGTGCGCCCCTGCGCCGGAAACGCCGGTGCGATGACCGCCGTACGGCGGCCGCTGATTTCCAGCAATGCCAGGGTCTCGGCCACCACGTTGCCGCGCAGCGTGGAATCGATTTTTTTGACGACGACGTCGAAAGCCAAGGGACCGAGGCGGCACACTATATCGCGCACCTGGGTTGCTGCCTGCGTCGCTGGCAGATGACGGCTGTCGGTATTGACCGAGACCACTCGTGCCCGGGCTATCGTCGCCGGATCGCATTGCATCGGTGCCGCCACCACCCAGGTTTCGACGCCGATCCCGGCAAAAGGCCCAGCACTGTCCATCGCCCCGGTAAGGTCGTCCGCAACGATCAGTACCCTCGGACCTTCTGTCATTCACCCCTCACCACCAAGGCACCAAGACACCAAGGGAAACATGAAATGTAAGAGGCGGTCGTATCTAGGCATTCTGGAAATGCAACAACCTTGAGGTGAACCAGCACAATTACTCAGGTTTCTTGGTGTCTCGGAGGTGAGGTCTTGACTTCGTTTTTCTACAGGCTGCTAAGCAGCGACGCGATCGGCCATCTTGCGCGCGTAGGCGATGGCGGCTTTCATGTTGATGTTGCTCGCCTTGCCGGTCCAGGCGATGTCGTGCGCAGTGCCGTGGTCCACCGAGGTGCGGCGGATCGGCAAGCCAAGACTTACGTTCACCGTGGTGTCGAAAGCAATCAGCTTGGTGGGGATATGCCCCTGGTCGTGGTACTGCGCCACCACCAGATCGAACTCGCCCTTGAGCGCGCGGTAGAACACGGTGTCCCCCGAGATCGGCCCCTTGACGTCGATGCCTTCCTTTCTCGCCGCTTCGACGGCGGGCTGGATACGGTCGATCTCCTCGCGGCCGAAAATGCCGCCCTCGCCGCAGTGCGGGTTCAGCCCGGCAACCGCGATGCGCGGATTGGCCATGCCCAGTTCACGGAAATGTTGATGCCCAGCGCGGATGGTCGCAATAACGCGCTCCATGGTCGGCTTTTCCGCCGCGTTCTTGAGCGAAGTATGGGTAGTGACGTGGACGGCGTTCAACTGGTCCCCGGCGAGCAGCATGAACGAGGATTTCGCGCCGGTAAGGTGCGCGAGCAGTTCGGTGTGTCCGTCGAAGTGATGACCCGCGGCATGCATTGCCGCCTTGTTGAGCGGCGCGGTCACGATCACGGCAATCTTTCCGTCCAGCGCCAGTCTGACGGCCGCCTCGACGTAGCGATAGGCCGCCTCTCCGCCGGCCGCGCCGACCTGGCCGTCGCGAATCTTGTCCTGGTCTTTGGTCGGCACGTTGGCAACCGGCACCTCGCCGCTTTTCGCGTCCAGGCCGTCGACAAACGTGAGTCCGGCGCCGAGCAGTTTGTCGGCGCGCCGGAGGATGCCTATGTTACCCACCACGGCGGAAGCTGTGCGCGTCTTCGGATCCATCTCGGCCAGTGTCTTGACGATGATTTCCGGGCCGATGCCCGACGGGTCGCCCATGGTGATGCCGATCCTGGAGCTCATACGTTCCCTATGGTTCTGTCGGTTGAGAGGGCGAGATTATAGAGCGTCGCGTAAGGCCATCTCTAGGGCGTTTCCTGGTCTTCAGGGGCCAGCGCACCGCGCACATCCCTCGCCGTCGCCAGTTCCCCGCCGGCGTTGCCGATCCGCTGTGCCGCTTCATCCACCCACTGCAAGTTGCTCTTGTCAGAGCCGAACGGCGCGTCTTCCAGGCCCACGCGCACGTGTCCGCCTTCCATCACCGCACGCGGAATCAACGGGAGCACATCCACGTCAAGCCCCGCAATCATCCAGTTCGCGCCCGGCGCCACCTGGTCGAGCAGATTGAGATAAGCCGTGACGCCGTAATCCTCGGGCGGGAAGCCAAACGTGAAGCCGCGCGAGAACATGAAACGGTAGATCGGGCGCGGGCAACTGCTGCGCCAGTGCAGCGTCGCGCCGAGGCGCAGGAATCCGGGTTCGTAAATCGCGTAGGCCGGATGAAAGCCGTGGCGCATCGCCAGATTCAGCCCATGGCGGATGTGGTCCTCGGAATTGATGTAAACGAAACCGCTCCGGTCATCGCGCAGTTCGTCGTAATGCGCGAAATTGGTCGATCCCGGGTCCACCGCAGCCCACTCGATCAGCCTGCGGCGCGCGAGTTCTTCGACGTGGGCAAAGCGCTGCTGAGGCGTCTGTTCGCCGGCCTGGCCCTTGAGCCCGTTAGTCGGGATGGTGGGATAGACGATCGCGTCCACCCTGGTGCGGATGCCTTCGATGATGCGCGTGTACACGTCCGGATCTTCGGTCTGCCGCCCGCTCTCCTCGTCGTAAGCGTGCAAATGCACAATTGCGGAACCGGCCTTTACGCAGGCGATGCCCTGCTCGACGATATCCTTCACCGCAACCGGGATGCCGGGCTGGCGGCCCCTGGTCCAGGGTCCGTTCAGCGCCACTTCCAGCCAGGTCTTTTGCGCGACTGCGGTCATGTCCTTGTTCTTGTCCGCCGGAAAAACTCAAACCACCGTGACGGCCAGCTCGGCCAGGCCTTCTACGCCGCCGACCATCTGATCGCCGCGCTTCACCGCTCCGACTCCGGCCGGCGTGCCGGTGAAAATAAGATCGCCGGGCTTGAGGAGGTAATACTCGGAAAGAAACGCGATGGTATCGGGCACGTTCCAGATCATGTCGGCCAGATCCGCCTGCTGGCGCGTTTCGCCGTTGACCTTGAGCCAGATGTTTCCGGTCGAATGGTGGCCGTGGCTCGCAACAGGATGGATAGGCGTGATCGGGGCGGACTCGTCGAAAGCTTTGCCGAAATCCCACGGTCGGCCCATGTCGCGCGCCTTCATCTGCAGGTCGCGGCGGGTCATGTCGAGGCCGACCGCGTAGCCGTAGACATGATCCAGCGCCTTTGCTGCCGCGATGTTGCGCCCCTCGCGCTGGATCGCCACCACCAGTTCGATTTCGTGATGGAGATTCTGGGTACCCGGCGGATAGTGTATCTGCCCGCCGCCGGGCATCACCGCATCCGCCGGCTTCAGGAAGAAAAACGGCGGCTCCTTCTCCGGATCCTTGCCCATCTCGCGCGCATGCGCGGCGTAATTGCGGCCAACGCAGTAAATGCGGTGTACCGGAAATCTTTCCTTGCGGCCGATGACCGGCACAGACGCGACCGGCCCGATGTCGAACAGCAGTTGGTTTTCGCTCATGGTCAAAATAGGAAAAATATGGATTCGCGCATTCCCAGCAGCCAGCGGCCGCGCTTAAACAGCGCGTATTTTTGCACAAAGAGGTGATCATCCCCGCGGCCGGCCAGCCGCGAAAACCAGCGTTCGACGCCGGCCGCTGCCGCGCCTATTTCAGCAGCTCCTCGCGGAACAGCCCTAGCGCACGCTGCACCGGCCGGTCGGAATAGCTGAACAGAACGGTGTCGCCTTGTGCGTAAAGTGCGTAGGCGTTCCAGGACGGCACGACGAAGGTGTCGCGCGCCGTGAATTCGAAGGTGTCGCCGCCGATCACAACCCGGCCGTTGCCTTCGATCACCGAGAACACGGTGCCATCGGTGCTGCGGTAAGGCCGGCCGCTGAAACCCCTGGGCAGCAACTGGATGAACGAACTCATGCTCGGCATCGCCGGCCCGCCGCTTGCCGGATTGACGAACTGCATCTTGTGCCCGTGGCAGGCGTGCGGCTTGTCCACCCGGGCCAATTGACGCAGGCTCTCGCGCGAGCGCGCATACGGATACGCGAACACCGGCGAGGACGAACCCTGCAACTGGTATTCGATCGGCAAGAGATTGTTGCCGTAACGCAACCAGGCATCGCCCTCCGGCCGCACCACTTCCTGCTCCTCGCGCGGATATTCCTCGGCAAAGCCGGCGTCGAGAAAGCGCACCAGCGGAATATCGAGCCCGTCCAGCCACACCACCGGCTCGTCGGCCGGGTTGCCATGGTCGTGCCAGGTCCACGACGGCGTGATGATGAAATCTCCTGGATGCATGGTGACGCGCTCGCCGTCTACCGCGGTATAGGCGCCGGAACCTTCGACGATCAGCCGCAATGCAGTCTGGGTATGGCGGTGGCTGGGTGCCACTTCTCCCGGAAGGATGAGCTGCCAGCCTGCATAAAGCGTATGGGTGATCGAGGACTGGCCGGGCAGGCCGGGGTTCTCGAGGATGAGCACGCGGCGCACCGCTTCCTTCGCGGTGATCAGGTTGCCGGATTCCATCAGCCACGGGCGCACTTCCCCGTACTTCCACAGCGCAGGCACGCACGGTGAGGCCGGCTGCTTCGGCACCAGCGCGCTCATCGCCTCCCACAGCGGCGTCAGGTGCGCCCGCCCTATGCGGCGGTAATACGCTTCCCGCTCTGCGCGGGAATCCTTCATCGGCTGTGCCATTGTCTCCTCCTAAATCCTTCTACCGCCAGGACGCGTAGAACGCCAACAAAAAGCGAACTTCTCACCACGAAGACACGAAGAACACGAAGGTTCACAAAGAAAACCACGGTTTCCGGAAGACTAATCTTCAATTCAAATCATGTCGTAGCTAATAGGCCGCAGCCAAAACATTCCTTCGCACTCCTTCGTGTTACTTTGTGTTCTTCGTGTCTTCGTGGTGAGCCTTTGATTTGTTGTTTGTCGTGCCTTTACAGCGAAGATCTTATTTATATCTTCGGCAGAGAAAGGCCGAAATCCTTCTCCACCAGTTCGGTTACGCGGCCGAGGAAATCGGCGCGCATTTCGTCGTTGGTGCGGCTCTTCAGCCCCCAGCGCAGGTACATCTCGTTGTTCTTCGACTTGCTGGCGCCGAAGAAGCCCGGGGTGATCGGGAAATAGCGATTGATCGCATCCTGCACCGCCGCCCTGCCTTCCCCGGTCTGGATCAGTTCCATGCAGAAATCCTTGCCGAACTTGGCGTGGAATTTCTCCTCCGGCATGGTGATGCGCGCCAGGTTGCGCAGCGGATGGAAACTGCAGTGAAGCAGGTCCTCCACCTGCAGGATCTCGGCGTAGTCCGCGATCGCCTTGATCACGCAGAACTCCGGCCATGTCCTGAGCTTGAAATTGAAGATGGTCAGCGGCTTCTTCACTTTCGGGTCGAGCATTTCCGCACCAACGCCGATTTCCTCCGCCAGTCCCCTGAACCGCAAATGGTGATGGTACTCCTCCATCGCCACCCTGCAGGTCAGCCACTTGGCGTAAGGCGTCGGTGCCCGCGCGATGGCGGGCTCGTCGAACACCTGCGCGCCGTAAAGCTCGTTGACCGCGTGGCTTATGACGATCTTCTTCACCGCCATGCGGTATTCCTCCGGCTGGTGCGCCAGTTCGGCTGCAGTTTTCACTTCGATGGTGGCTGTGGCTGTCATGGGGTACACCTCAAACAAGCGGTTCGGTATTGAAAAATTCCAGGTCGGTGCCCAGATCGGTCAGTTTCTCGGCGAACTCGGTTTCCATCGTCTTCGCTAGGCCTTCGAGATTCCACGAAGTTCCCTCGTTCACCAGCATTCGCGCCACCGGCCGCGGCTGGGAGAACAGGAACAGCTCGCGGCCGCGCACGCCGAACAGCTGCCCGCTGATGTCGTGCGCGTTCGAGCACAGCAACGCGGTGAGGCGCGCAACGTAGTGCGCCGGGATCCTGAGCGCCCTCTCCTTGTACGCCGCCTGCGCCTCGCTGGCAGGCTGGATGGTTGCGGTCACCCGGGTCGCGGCGAACGGCGCAATCGCGTTGCACGCGACTTTCGAGCGTGCCATGTCCATCGCCACCACGCGTGTTAATCCCACCATCCCGGCCTTGGCCGACGCATAGGCCGACTGGCCGAAGTTCCCAAAAAGTCCGGCACTGGAGACGATGTTGACGATGCGCCCCGGCGCCCGGCCGTTCTTCTGCTGCTCGCGCATCAACGGCGTCGCCGCCGCAAGCAGCGCGAAGGGTGCGGTCAGATTGTTGGCGATGACCTTTTCCCAGTTCTCGCGATTGGACTTGAAAATGAAGGCGTCGCGCAGGATCGCTGCATTGTTCACCACGATATCCAGCGCGCCGAATTTCTGCACCGCGAGTTTCACCGCCTGGTCCGCGGCGCCGGTTGCAGCCATGTCCTGGGTGAATGCCAACGCATTGGCGCCGAGTTTCGCGGCGACGCTTTCGGCCACGGAAGAATCGGGTTCACTTCCAGAAATGGACACCCCGCTGTCGGCGACCAACACCGCCGCACCGAGGCGATGCAACTCCTCCACGATCGCCAGGCCAATTCCGCGTGCGCCTCCGGTGACGATCGCGACCCTGCCAGCCAGTGCCTGTCCCGCGTTCATCTCGCCATTGCGGCTTTCGGCGCTTCAGCGGCCGCCGGGAAAAACGCATCGGCGTGAATGTCGCGCAAACCGACTCCGCGCGCCTTCACCAACGCGGTCGCCGCGTCCACCATCGGCGGCGGGCCGGCGAAATAGGCCTTAAAACCGGCGAGGCCCGCGAAATCCGCCGCCACCGCATCGGTCACGAGCCCGTACCTGCGCGGAAGCAGCGTGCGCGAGGAGGACGTTGCGCCGGGTTCGGACAAAACGATGTGCGCCCTGAAATTGGCATGGTGCTCCTGCAACCCGGCCAGTTCGCGCTCGAAGTAGACGTCGCGCTCGGCGCGCACCCCGAAATATAAATGTACGGGCTGGGCGAAGTCGGAGGAAAGCGCGGTCTCGGCGATCGATTTGACCGGCGCCAGGCCGCTGCCGCCGGCGATACATAGCATCGGCCCGGGATGCTGCGCACGCAGATACGACGTGCCCATCGGTCCGGATACCTTGACCATGTCGCCGAGCTTGAGCGCGGTGGCGATGCGATGGCTCACCGACCCGCCGGGCATCACCCGCACGTGGAACTCGAGCAACGGCTGGTCCGGACGATTCGCCATTGAGTAGTCGCGGCTGATTCCGGGCGCTACCGGCAGTTCGAGTTGCGCATACTGCCCGGCGGAAAAGGTGAACGGCCCGCCCGCGACGATTTCCAGCCTCAGCCTGAGGATGTCGTGGGTCAGGTTGGCGATCCCGGCGACCCTGCAGCGCATCACCCGGGATGCGTGCACCACGAAATCCTCCGAATCGAGGCGCCGCACCACCACGTCGCTCCACATCTGCGAGCGGCAGGCGAGCACGATGCCGCGGCTGCGTTCGTCCCGGGAAAGCGCGTGTTCGGAATATTCCAGCTCGAGGATGTCGCCGGACACCAGCTCGCATTTGCAGGTGCCGCAGTTCCCGGCCTGGCAGCTGTACGCGAAGCCGATGCCGTGGGCTAGCAGCGCGCCGAGCACAGTTTCGCCCTCCTCGGCGGGCGCGGACTGATTCACATCGGCGACGGTAACGGTGAGGCTCATTTAGTGTCCTGTTCCGCTGATTCGCGGCTGAAAACCCGACGAGAATCGGCGCCATGCGGTGTTACGAGTCCTCGCCGTGCGTGTCGGAGCGCGGAAGAGGGGCCCCTCTGGGGATCTGACCGCGGAGACACGCGTCAGGCCGGTGGTCGACACGCTATTGGCCGGT
>DASYUW010000257.1:0-12375 GCA_036000845.1 Burkholderiales bacterium | reverse complement strand
TCGGAGTCGTCACGCCTTCGGGCACACCGAAACCCGTCGTCACCCAGCTCAACGCCGAGATCAACCGCATCCTGAAGCTGCCCGAGGTCGTTGAGCTATTCCACAAACAGGGTGTCGCGCCGCTCGGCGGCACACCGGACGCGTTTGCCGCGTTCCTGCGCGATCAGACCGCCAAATGGGCGAAGGTCGTGAAAGAGTCAGGAGCGAAGGCGGAATAATCGCCGCGTGAGCCAGTCTGCCGAGTTCCGGTATATCGACCAGCATCATCGGCACCAGGCTTGAGACCGATGGATTCTATTTTCCTTCGCGCCCTCTCTTTTGGCTCCCACATATTAGTTGCGACGTAACCTGAAGGTTAGTCTCCACTGAAACCTTCGGTTTTCTAAAGGTAAGTGTCCGCCGCAACAAATCGCTTCGCGCCGTGTTGTCACCTCCGCGTACCTCTCAAGGGGGTATTAAAAGGAATCCTCTGCGTCAAGGCTTCTGAAGCCGGCCTCCGGCCGGCTTTCCGTCACCATGTATACCGCACGGTATAGCGCACGACCGCCTCGGAGTCCGCCGCCACTTTCACGGGAAAATGAACGGTGCGCGAGTCCTGTTTTTCCCACGGCTGGTTCGCCTGGGTGATCTTCCAGTTGGTCCAGCGGTAAAGGTTTTCCTTCACGATCACGGAGACCGGCTCGTCCTTGCGGTTGCGGATTTTCACTTCGATCTCTTCGGTCATGGTGTTGCGATTGGTGTCCACCTTGAAGTCCACCTGCCGGCGCTCACCGACCACGTCGAAGGCGCTGCCCAGTTTGAGCAGCACGGTTTCGTTCCTGGGAGTGTGGTCGATACGGTCCTCGCCGATGAACTCCAGGCTGCCGTCCGCCGAGTCGAGCTTGGCGACCCGCACCCGGCCCGATGGCAGCGGAACGCCCATGCCGTTCTCGGCCTTGTTCCTGAAGCTGAGATAGGTATCCACTTTTTTGTTGCCAGTAATGCCGTAGTTGCGGTCGGTCATCGGCCCGCCGCCGTACCACTGCCCGTCCTGCCCGTAGTACACCAGCGTCTTTTCGCAGGCGACATCGGCGACCTTCGGGAACAGTTCGATCTGTTTGGTCGAGTGGTCCGGAAGCGAGCTGGGGCGTCCCAGCGTGTAAAGGTGATACTCGAAGAACGTCTTTTCCTCGAAGCCGGACTTCTCTTCCGCCATGTCCGCCATCGCCCGCTTGGCTGCCATGGGCACCGCCTGGCCCATGTGCACTGCCCGGTGCACGTCACCAGCGACCAGCTTGATCTTCGCGTCCGGGTAGCTGGCGCCGGACTGATTGAGGATGCTCACCCACGCGCCGACATCGAGCTTGCACGAATTCGCGTTGCCGCCTTCCGAGAACGTAAGGTTGTAGTCGGCCCACCAGGTAATGCCGGCGGTCTGATAGGCCAACCGGGTTCTGTGTTTCCCGGCCTGTTTCGCGGCCACGTCCCATACCAGCGTCGGCCGGGTAATCAACCCACCAGGCAGCGACGGCAGTTTCACACCGGCGTTGTACGGCAGCGTGCGAATCGATCCGTCCGCTTCGCGGATCACGATCCCGCCCTGGGTGGAAAGCAGCGTGCCTTCCAGAGTCTCGATGCGATCGCCGAGCGCGCGCTCCACCACGATGTCGCGGTCGATGAAGCGCCACAACAGCTTCTCAGGGCTGACCAGGTCGAACTGGAAGTTCTGCTCCATCACCCGAGTGCCGGGCGTGTCGGTGAGCGAGGCGAACGACACCGTGGTCGCGTCGATCAGGCCGGCGACGTCGGTGAAACGCACCGTGTTGCGACCGGCGTTGAGAGCGATCTCGCGCTCGTGGCGCACGGTGGCGTAGCCCGGCACGCTGTAGCCGCCACCGCCATGGCGCGTCATGTCCGGTGCCACCGCGCCAGGTGTGGCGGTGCTGTATATGGTAAGGGCGTGGTTACCACCATTGTCGGCAAAGGCCGTCAGCGCCAAGGTGAGGGCAAGAAGCATGAACGGCGCGCGTAAATGAGAAGGGTGCATGAGCGTTCCTTTCCTGTAGGGAGGGGGGTTGCACTCATGTAAACGGGTACCGCCGCAAAACGGGGTTAACTGGCTTCAGGAACTCCGCCAGTGCACATGACTCTGACGCGTTGCCCATTAAACTCTCGCCGCCAAGAGCGCCAAGGAAAATCGATAAAGAGAATGAACAACCAGCAAGATGTGGGCTAATTCGGAATCGACGGGAACGTGCGCCAAACGCGATGCGCCGTTTTTCGATACATTTTGCTTTTGAATTTCTTGGTGCTCTTGGCGTCTTGGCGGCAAGGATCCTGATTTCAGGTTGAATCCATCTTGAAAGGGGAAGACCAATGCCTGTGACGGTACGTCCATATATGTTCGCGGCCGCGCTGATGCTTTGCGTGCCGGGTGCGCACGCAGGGCAGGATCCGCTCGAGCCGTTGGGCGTGGCAATGGAGGGATTCCCGTATCCGTACCCGGTCGAGTACATGCCGCTGACGATGGAAGGCCAGATCGTAAAGATGGCCTACATGGACGTTGCGCCGGCCGGCAAGCCGAACGGCCGCAACGCGCTGCTGCTGCACGGGCGCAACTTCGGCGGCTACTACTGGGCGAACACCATCCGTTTCCTGTCGAACGCCGGCTATCGCGTCGTCGTGCCGGACCAGATCGGCTTCGGCAAATCCTCCAAGCCCGACCTCGGGCTGTCGTTTCACGCGCTCGCGCAGAATACCCGGCTGCTGCTGGACCATCTCGGCATAGACAAGACCGCCGTGATCGCGCACTCGATGGGTGGCATGCTTGCGGTACGTTTTGCGCTCATGTTTCCGAAGAGGGTGGAAAAGCTGATTCTTGAATCACCGATCGGACTGGAGGACTACCGGCTCAAGGTCCCCTACGCCACCAATGACGAACTGGCGCGCGAGGCCGCGGCGATGACGCGCGAAAGCATCGATCGCTTCTACCGCGGCTACTTCGTCCAGTGGCGGCCCGAGTTTCAGGTGTATGCGGACGTGCAATACCGCTGGACGTTCGGCCCGGAGGCCGAGCGCCTGCACCGCGCCGCCGCGCATACCTACCAGATGGCCTACGAACAGCCGGTGGTGTACGAGCTGCCGATGATCCGGGCGAAAACCTTGATCGTCGGCGGCGATGCCGACCGCTCGGCAATCGGCCGCAACCGGGTGGCGCCGGAGGTGCGCGATACCATGGGGCGTTTCACCGAACTGATCCCCGCCGCGGCGCGGGCGGTCCCCGATGCCACTTCCGTAGTGCTGAGCAACGTCGGCCACATCGCCCATCTGGAATCCCCAGAACAGTTCCACGCAATCCTGTTCTCGTTTCTCGGCAAGTAGGCTGCGCTTCACCGGCGCTGCAGGTTTACGCCCACGGAAAGGCTGCGAGGCATTAATATTGCGTCTGCACAGCCTTCCAATTCATTCCGTCATCCAGCGTGAACAAACCGGCAGCGCCGACCGCCCAGGTCACCAACTTCATCCGCAACGTCATCGAGGCCGATCTCGCGAAGGGCACTTACGCCGCGCGCACCTGGGGCGGAAAACCGGAGCCCGCATCGACGCACGCCAACGCGCCGCCCGATCCGGCCAGAATCCGCACCCGCTTTCCGCCCGAACCCAACGGCTACCTGCACTTCGGCCACGCCAAGTCCATCTGCCTGAACTTCGGGCTGGCGCTGCAGTACGGCGGCCGCTGCCACATGCGCTTCGACGACACCAATCCGGTCACCGAAGACACCGAGTACGTCGATTCGATCCTCGACTCGGTGAAATGGCTGGGATTCGACTGGGGACCGCACCTTTACTACGCGTCCGACTTTTTCGACTGGCTGTACCGGTTCGCCGAGGCCTTCATCGAGCATGGCTTGGCTTACGTAGACTCGCTGTCCGCCGACGAGATGCGCGAATACCGCGGCACGCTCACCGAAGCGGGCAAGCATAGCCCTTACCGCGACCGCCCGGCGGTGGAGAACCTCGATCTGTTCCGGCGCATGAAAGCTGGCGAGTTCCCGGACGGCGCGTACGTGCTGCGCCTGAAGATCGACATGAGCTCTCCCAACATCAACCTGCGCGACCCGGTGATCTACCGCATCCGCCATGCGCATCATCACCGCACCGGAGACAAGTGGTGCGTGTACCCGATGTACGATTACACCCACTGCATCTCGGACGCGCTGGAGAACATCACCCACTCGCTCTGCACGCTCGAGTTCGAGGATCACCGGCCGCTTTACGACTGGGTGCTGGAAAGGCTTGCGGATTTCGGCGTGCTCGCCAAGCCGCTGCCGCACCAGTACGAGTTCGCCCGTCTCAATCTCAGCTACGTGGTGCTGTCCAAGCGCAAGTTGATCCAGCTGGTCGAGGAAAAGCACGTGGACGGCTGGGACGATCCGCGCATGCCCACCCTGGTCGCCGCGCGCCGGCGCGGCTTCACGCCGGAAGGTTTCCGGCTGTTCGCCGAGCGTATCGGCGTTTCGAAGTCCGACTCCTGGATCGACATGAGCGTGCTCGAGGACTGCATGCGCGAGGTGCTGAACGAATCGGCGCCGCGGCGCATCGCCGTGCTCGATCCGGTCAAACTCGTGATAGACAATTACCCGTCGGGCAAGGAAGAGATATGCGAGCTGCCCAACCATCCGCAGAAGCCGGACTGGGGCAAGCGCGCCGTGCCGTTCTCGCGCGAACTGTGGATCGAGCGCGAAGACTTCATGGAAACGCCGTCCAAGGGCTTCTTCCGCCTGTTTCCCGGCAACGAGGTGAGGCTGCGCTACGGCTTCGTGGTCAAGTGCATCGGCGCCGACAAGGATGCCGGCAAGGTCAGCGCGGTGCACTGCGAAATCTACCCCGATTCCAAGTCAGGCACCCCGGGCGCGGACAAATACAAGGTCAAGGGCAACATCCACTGGGTATCGGCGCTGCATGCCTGCAAGACCGAAGTACGGCTCTATGACCGCCTGTTCGCGGTGGCGCACCCCGGATCCGAACGAGACTTCCTCGCGGACATCAATCCGCACTCGAAGACCGTCATCCATGGCTATTGCGAACCTCTGGTCAGGGAGGCGAAGCCCGAGGAGCGCTTCCAGTTCGAGCGCCACGGTTACTTCATCGCGGACCCGAAGGATTCGAAACCCGGCGCGCCGGTCTTCAACAGATCGGTCACGCTGAGGGACTCGTGGGGGAAGCAATCCGCATAACGCCCTCTCCGTCCGGTGGAGAAGGTCGGCGCGAGACCAGGCGCTGGCGTCCGGCGCCAATCATCCTGGCGTCGTTGCTGTTCCATGTTGCGGCCGTGACCGCGCTCGTCCTGCACCCGGCGTGGTGGCCATGGGTCGTGGGCGTACTCGTTGCCAATCACCTGACGCTGGGACTGATCGGGATGTGGCCCAGGAGCCGGCTGCTGGGCGACAACATGCTGCGGCTGCCCGATGCGGCGGCGCGCCGCGGAGAAATCGCCGTTACTTTCGACGACGGCCCGCACCCGGAAGTCACGCCCGAGGTTCTGGACATTCTCGACCGCTATGGCGCCAAGGCGAGTTTCTTCTGCGTCGCCGAAAAGGCCGCGGCGCATCCAGACATCGTCCGCGAAATCGTGAAACGCGGCCACGCCATCGAGAATCACAGCATGCGCCACTCCGGATTCTTCGGCTTTTACGGGCCGGCGGCGCTACGACGGGACATCGGTGCGGCGCAATCCGTGCTCGGCGGCATTGCCGGGCGTCCACCGCATTTCTTCCGCGCGCCGATGGGTATCAGGAATCCGATGCTCGATCCGGTGGTGGCGCGGATGGGACTGCACTACATCTCCTGGACCCGGCGCGGTTTCGACACCGTCGCCCGCGATCCGGCGGCCGTTCTGAAGCGGCTGATCGACGGCCTGGCCGCTGGCGACATACTTCTGCTTCACGATCGCCGCTCGGTGCATGACGAGCCGGTGGTGCTAACCGTGTTGCCGCAGCTCCTGGAAAAAATTTCCGCGGCAGGCCTGAAGCCGGTGTCGCTGACGATGGCAATGCGCTGATGCAGCCCGAGGTTCGCGCGCTCCTGAGGTCTGCTGCGCGCCCCTACCTGGCGGCGGGCCTTTACCCCTACTTCTTCGCCCGCGGCAAACTCGCCTACGACCCGGTGTTCGTCTCACTGTTACGCCGCAGCGGAATCCCGGACGGCGCGCGCATTCTGGATCTGGGGTGCGGACAGGGGTTGCTTGCCGCCGTACTGATAGCCGCGCGCCGGCAATACGAAGCCGGTGCGTGGCCCGCGGGCTGGCCGGCGCCACCGGCGACGACGCAGTTGTACGGCATCGAGTTGCAGGAACGCGCTGCCAGTTGGGCACGCATCGCACTCGCCGGCGGCGCATCCATACAGACAGGTGATTTGCGCCACGCCGTGCTGCCCGACGCCGACGCGATATTCATTCTTGACGTACTCCATTACCTCGAACCGGAGGCGCAGAGACGTGTGCTGGATCAAGCGGCTCATGCGCTGCGGGCCGGCGGCACGCTGTTCATGCGGATAGCCGACATTGCCGCCGGATTGCGCTTTGGTTTCACCCGCGTCGCCGACCGGTTTTCCGCGATAATGCGGGCGCAACGGCTCCCACTGCATCATCACCGTTCACTCGCGGACTGGATCGCGATGCTGCATAGCTTCGGCTTCGTAGTCGAGGCAGAGCCCATGAGCGCAGGCACGCCGTTCGCCAACATGTTGCTGACGGCGCGTGCCGGCAGCAGGCCCGGACGACCATGACCGGCTGAGCGCGCGCATCGACCTTGAGAACGCCACGGTAACGTCGGAGAATGAGGATATCGGGTGTTTCGCTCGAGCAGCCAGACGGACACATGGACCGAATCCTGGATACGACATTCGAAACACGCCGCGCCGCAATCTGGAAGGCCAACCGGGGCTGGGTGTTCGCGTCGGCCGCCGCGGTTGCGCTGGTGGTGATGTTCGCCGGTCTCGCCAACGCGCCGCGAGACCTCGCGTGGGTGCTTGCTCTTGGTGCCGGCGGCCTCCTCGCCGTGACGGTCACACGCATCGTAAGGGCGCTGAACGCGCTGTACCGCTGCCCCAACTGCGGCGTGCTGCCGTATCAGACGCTCAACGAATACAAGTGCGGCGGCCTTGGCCCCACCCGCTCCAATTTCATGAGCCCGACCCACTGTCCGAAGTGCGGCACCCGGCTACGCTGACACCAAGCGCTGCCGTGCGGCGCGGAAGTCCGCGCGGTCGCGCCGGTCTGCTTGCGGCGAGCCCGAGGAGGGGCCGGTGCCTGGATTAAACCGTCGCGAGTTCATCAGGAATACCGGCGCCGCTGGGGTGCTCGGCGCCGCGGGCGCCCTGCTCGGCCCCGCGTCGAAGGCGGCGGTACAGCCGCGCTTCCCGGCGGAAAAGGGTGCGGCGCTGCGCGTGCTGCGGTGGAAACGCTTTGTTCAGGGCGATGAAGAACTATGGCTGAAAAACACCCGGCAGTTTGTCGAAAAAACCGGTATCGAGGTCCGCGTCGACAGCGAGAACTGGGAAGAGGTACGCCCCAAAGCGGCGGTTGCAGCGAACGTCGGCGCCGGCCCGGACATCATCATCGGCACTAACGAAGACCCGCAGCAGTATCCCGAGCAGCTCCTGGATGTCACCGATCTCGCCGAGTATCTCGGCAGCAGATACGGCGGGTGGTATGACATCTGCCGCGAATTCGGGATGGCCGAAGACCGCTGGATCGCCATTCCCACCGGCGCCGCCGGTGCGGCAATGGTGTATCGCAAGAGCATGTTGCAAGCGGCCGGATTCGAGACGGTTCCGCGGGACTTTCCGGGATTTCTCAGGCTGTGCAAGGCGCTCAAGGCCAAAGGCACACCGCCGGGATTCGCTCTGGGTCATGCGACCGGCGACGCCAACGCGTGGGTCCATTGGGTGCTGTGGGGATTCGGCGCGAAGATGGCTGACGAGCGCAACCAGGTGGCGATCAACAGCAGGCAGACCGTCGCCGCGCTCGAGTACGCTGTCGAGCTGTACCAGACTTTCCCGCCCGGCACCGCGGCCTGGCTCGATCCGAACAATAACAAGGCATTTCTGTCTGGAGACATTGCGCTCACGCTGAACGGAATCTCCATCTACTACACCGCCAGGACCTCCGGCGATCCGCAGATCAAGGCGGTCGCGGCGGATATTGAGCATGCCCCATACCCGATCGGGCCAACCGGCAAGACCACAAGTGCCGGAACCATGTTCCCGGCGTTCATCTTCAAATACAGCAAGTATCCGAACGCCGCCAAGGATTATCTGCGCTACATGATGGAGAAGGAGCAATACGCGCCCTGGCAGGCCGCCTGCATCGGCTACGTCTCCCACCCGTTGCGCGCCTACGAATCCAACCCGATTTGGACGGCCGACCCGCAGCACATCTTCTTCCGTGATGTGGTGAAGAACATGCTGCACTACGGCCATGCCGGCAGACTCGGCAGGGCATCCGCCGCTGCGGTAGCCGATTTCATCGTGGTGGATATGTTCGCCGAAGTATGCATCGGCGCACAGACGCCCCAGGCCGCGGTACGGCGCGCCGAAAAACGCGTGCGTCGGCACTACAGTTCGTAACGGGCCGGTACTTGCCCGCCGGCCGTGTGCTCCCGGTCATCCAGTCCCGTTAACCTGCCCGGACTGTGAAGGTGTATCTTCGATGCCCTGACACGACTTCGGCCACCTTTGGTACTCTGCTGCATTGAAGCTATGGATAGAACCCCTGCAAAAGAACTCGCGGTGACGAGCGGAAGGTCCGCCTTTCTACGTCTGTTGTCCGACGAAGGCGTCACCCATCTGTTCGGCAATCCCGGCACCACCGAACTGCCGATCATGGATGCACTCTCGCACCATCCGCAGCTCGAGTACGTGCTCGGCCTGCAGGAAGCGGTCGTGGTGGCGATGGCCGACGGCTATGCGCGCGCGTCCAACCGGCTCGCCGCCGCCAATGTGCATGTGGCGCCGGGGCTGGGCAACGCCATGGGATCGCTCTTCAATGCCAAGTTCTACGGCTCCCCGGTGCTGGTCACCGCCGGGCAACAGGAACAGGGACACGGCCTGACCGAACCGATGCTCTACGACCCGCTGGTGCCGATCGCAACCCCGCTGGTGAAGTGGGCAGTGGAAGTCACCCGCGTGCAGGATCTGCCACGCATCGTGCATCGCGCGGCAAAGGTCGCGACCGCGCCACCCACCGGACCGGTGTTCATCAGCCTGCCGGGCGACATCCTCGACGCCGAAGCACCGCTGGACTTCGGCAAACCGACGCGCGTGCAGACCGACGTGCGGCCTTCGGACGCTGCGCTGGAACGGCTCGCGCAGCGTCTTCTGGCTGCGAGCAATCCGGTGTTGATCGCCGGCCACGAACTCGCCACCCGCGACGCGCTGAAGGAAGCGGCGGAGCTCGCCGAAGTCCTGGGCGCGCCGGTTTACCAGCAGACGGTGGCCTACGCCGCGCACTTCCCGTCCGAGCATCCCGCTTTCCTCGGCGCGCTCACCCGCAACCAGCAACAGGTGCGTTCGGCGCTCGCGCCGCACGACCTGCTGCTGTGCCTGGGCGCCGGCGTGCTGCGCATGTCGGTACACAGTCTCGTCGATCCGCTGCCGGAAGGCATGCCGGTGGTTCAGATCGGCGAGCGCGACTGGGAGCTGGGCAAGAATTATCCGGCCGAGATCGCCATCGGCGCTTGCGTCAGGGAAACTCTGCGTGCGCTGCTGCCGGTCCTGCGCCGGAAAATGAGTCCCGAGCGCAAGGCGCAGGCGGCGCAGCGGCTGGTCGAAATTGCGAAGAGCAACTGGACCGCAAAACGCGAACGCCTGGCCAAGGACATGCTGGCCGTCGCGGGCGCGAAGCCGCTGGATCCGCGCTGGCTGATGATGACCATCGCCGATGTGCTGCCGAAAGATGTGGTGGTGGTCGAGGAAGGCCTGACTTCGACGTTCTCGTTGCAGAGCTTTCTGCGCTTCCGGGATGCGCAGGGATTCTACGGACTGGCTTCCGGCGGCATCGGCTTTGCGATGGCCGGCGCGGTCGGCATCAGCGTGGCGCTGCCGGACCGGCCTGTGGTCGCCATCATCGGCGACGGCAGCGCGATGTACAGCATCCAGGCATTGTGGACCGCGGCGAACCTCAAGCGCCCGATCACCTACGTGATCTGCAACAACCGCAGCTACCGCATCCTCAAGGAAAGGCTGGTGTCGATGCGCGGCACCGAGAAATTCGTCGGCATGGACCTGCGCGATCCGGAAATCGACTTCCTCGCGCTGTCGCAGTCGCTGGGAGTACCGGCCGGGCGCATTTCCGATGCGCAGGACGTGGTGCCGGCGCTGCGCGCGTCAATCGCGAGCGGTGGCCCGAACCTTCTGGATATCAGCGTCGCGGACGGCTTCGGCGGCTAAAGCAACACTCACCACGGAGGCCGCGGAGGACACGGAGGAAAACCAATTTCAATGGGAAAGTCAAAGGAAATACCGATGCCGGCGTAGTGTCTTTTGTAGTAGCTCAGACTTGATCTGATAAACCGTGTCCGACCAAGTCGCCTCCAATTCGTATTGTTGATGTCTAGAAACGGCGAAAGGCAGAGATTGCCAATCCGGCACGTCTTTGCCGAAACGGCAAACACAAAGGGCGCAACTCGCGTCACGCCCTTTGCGGTTTGCTTCGGCGCTCCGGTCGGATGACCCTCAAACATCGGGTTTAAGGTGGTCGCCGCCCGTCCGCATCAGGCACACCCGAACGAAATGGCGCGCGCAACAGCGAATGTCGTGGGCAACAACCGGATCGTCATGCATTGGGCTTGAGAATCGACCCCGGCCCGGCGTGCGGAAGCAAATCCAGTGAGCGCCCTTCATGCGTCAAAGTCAAGGGATTTCTGCACCTTTTCCGGAATTGTAATCGCCCGCGTTTCACCGAGTGCACTCGGCGCACGGCAGCTCGACTCCCGATTGTCGCGCACTGCCATCGCGTTGAAGTGACCGGTCCCGATGCTCGGTGACCGCTCAAGGAAAGCTACCGATTTTTCGGCACCCTGGTTGCATACGGCGAAAAGCGGTCAATCAGCGGCGGCCGGAAAGCAATGGCTTGAGACGGTATTGCTCACCCTATCTAGCAGTTTGCGGACGTAACGGATAATCTAGATTGTGCCGAGTTTTGCATGCGCAGTCCCCACAGCGGGTCCGGTTGTTTTACTCAATCCACGATCGGGACAGCACGTTCGCGAGAAAGTTGGACGACACGATCGGCAGTTTTTGGGCGAAGACTCCTGAAATCGCCCCCGCACAGTCCAATTGCGAACGGCGCTTGCGAACGGCTGATCGGCACGATTCGACGCGAATGCCGGACTGGGTGATTCCAGTCTTCGAATTGCATCTACGATTCATCCTGCGCCATTAGAGTATCCATTGGGTAAGGCCGCACAGCAGCATCGACCTTGGGGTGCCCGATCCGCCGACGTCTGCTGGAACCGCTCAGACCCATCGGTCCCGGGCATTGTCTCGGTGACGGACTCGTTGTGCTCGCCAACTCAGTGTTGGCCGGTCCAGGCAATGCCTACCGTTCTACAACCCGGAAATGCAACGGGTCCCTGAGATTCTGCAGCTCTCGGTAATAGTAGAGCGGGCTAGGCCGCCTTTCCTTGAACCTCAGCCTTCTCAGAAATTCGATCTCGTCTCGGGTGGCATTACCGCTGAGCGAAGCATTCTGAAGGAATTCAGCGAGCCCCGGCTCGTCCTCGAGAGGATAGCCTGGTTCTTTTTCAACGAACTCAAATTTCTTCCGGTGCCCTGGGACGAGTCTGTGGTTCAGCACAATTTCCATACCGAAGGTCGAGAGGTCGATGTCCCAGGATTCAATCAGCGGGTCCAGAAAAGAAACACAGTTTTCGCCTGAAACGTGGAAGACATCCGTGTCCAGAAACTCCAGGATCATGACTCGCATCTGCTTATAGCTTCGACCGCTGAGCCGAGCTACCGCGTGAAGCCACTTCACTTCACTTTCTAGCTCCTCTCTGGCGACCCGCTTGACTACGTCTAAGAGCTTTTGTGTAACGAGGCGTTCGAGCTCGCCAAAGGGCTGCTTCGCGAAAATCGCCTGCACCTGTTGCTGTTTTTCCGGTGTGCATTTGCGCAGAATCAGTTCTCGAACCTCCTCAAACAGGGGCGCGGGCGGGTCCTCGAAATCCCGTTTCAACTCTTCCCTTCGCTGCACGTCGGCTAGTTGGGCCAGCTTACCGCTCGAGAGCTTGAGAAATTTCCCCATCTTCTCGTAGATATCCGTTCGATCAGGCGCGGGGGGCAATTTCTTCCGGGTCAGTAGCTGGGAAACGTAGGATTCCGTGACTTCGGCCG
>DASYUW010000256.1:0-19255 GCA_036000845.1 Burkholderiales bacterium | reverse complement strand
TTCGCCGGACATCCCACGGTCGGTACCGCATTCCTGCTGGCAAAGCTGGGGCTGGTGCCGCTCGACGCGAACGATCCGGTGATCGTGCTGGAGGAAGGGGTGGGCAATGTCGCGGTTAACGTGCAGCTCGGACCGGATGGCCCCGTCGCGACCCGCATGTCGGTGCCGAAAATGCCCGAACTCGGCCCCGAGCCGCCGCCGTCGCATGCACTCGCCGCCATGTTGTCGCTCTCGGTTGACGACCTGCTGCCCGGTCGTGCCCCGCGCGCTTACTCCTGCGGCGTACCCTTCCTGTTCGTGCCGGTACGCGACCGCGAGGCGATCGAGCGCGCCAAGATACGGCCTGACCTCTGGGAGAAAACTGTTTCGCAGTGGTGGGCGTCCAGCGTGTTCGTTTTCACATTCGAGACGGAAACTCCGCAGGCGCAGGTGCACGCCCGCACGTTCGCGCCGGCGTTCGGGATCGTCGAAGACCCCGCGACCGGCGCCGCCGCCTCCGCGCTGGCAGGTTATCTCTGCGACCTGGAAGGGCGCGATGGTAGCCTCCGTTGGCAGATCGAGCAGGGATTCGAAATGGGACGCCCCTCGCTGATCGAACTGGAAGCCGACAGAAGCGGCGTCAGGATCACGGCCGTTCGCGTCGGCGGCCGCTCGGTGCTGATGTCGGAAGGCTGGATCAACCTGGATTAATCAACGGAAACCATTTCCTGCTCGTGACCACTACGCGGGATTTCTTCGCCCGCGCAATCAGGCGATCGGACGTGGGTCCGTCCCCGTGGCGCTGCCTGCCCCCGCGGAATTTACCCACGTCTGCCCCGATACCGCGGTCTGCGTGACCAAGTCCCTGTAGTACTGGTCTTTTCCCGCCTTCCGTAGACTCTACCCGGGTCGGGGCGCGGCACTCAGAAGCGCAGTCCAGGACCCGTTATTCAAAAGTTTTGATGGAACGAGTCTAATTGTTCCGCTAACAATTCCGGTACTTAGCCCCTATATTAGGTTCCATCGACGCTTGGATTGGAAATGTTGTACACGCAGGAAAGGAAAATATCATGATCGCAGTCAGGACCAGCAGCGAACGCGGCTATGCCGATCACGGCTGGCTGAAGAGCTTTCACACCTTTTCGTTCGCCAGTTATTACGACCCGGAGCACATGGGGTTCGGCCCGCTTCGCGTGATCAATGAAGACCGGGTCGCAGCAGGAGAAGGGTTTGGCACCCACCCGCACCGTGACATGGAAATCATCAGTTATGTGCTGGGTGGGGAACTGGAACACAAGGACAGCATGGGCACCGGTTCCGTTATCCGGCCGGGAGATGTGCAGCGAATGAGTGCCGGTACCGGCGTGTTCCACAGCGAGTACAACCCGTCGCGACAGAATCCCGTACATTTCCTTCAGATCTGGATCGAGCCGGCGGTGACGGGTATCGAGCCGAGCTACGAGCAGAAATTTTTCGCTCCCGAGGAGAAGCGCGGCAAGCTGCGCCTGGTTGCTTCACCCGATGGGCGCGACGGCTCGGTCCTGGTTCACCAGGATGCGAAGCTCTATGCCGCGTTGCTTGATGACGATGGCAAGATTTCGCACAAGCTTGCCGATGGCCGCAAGGCCTACGTGCACGTTGTGCGAGGTGCGGCGACGGTGAACGGCCAACCGCTGGGAGCGGGCGACGCGCTCAAGGCAAGCGGAGAATCGGAAATCCTCATCGAGAACGGTGACAAGGCCGAAGTGCTGTTGTTCGATATGGCGTGAGCGCCGGACAGGAGATTGCAATGACCACAGCTGTGAAAATGGATACACGGTTGAAGCCGCGCAGCGCGCTGCGCGTGATCGATAGCCACTATGCCGAGCCGGCGCCGGGTTTGCGCGTGTTGCGCCCGTTTCCGGGTCCGGACCTGGACTACGCCAGCCCTTTCCTGATGCTCGATCACTTCGGGCCCGAACGCATCCGTCCGGGCGATGAAGGCGGGCTCAATCCGCATCCGCACCGCGGCTTCGAAACGGTGACTTTCCTGTTCCAGGGCGCGATGGAGCACCATGATTCGTCTGGCGGACACGGCTACTTGCGCGCCGGCGGCGTGCAGTGGATGACCGCCGGTTCCGGCATTGTCCACGCGGAGTACCGCGAAAAGGAATTTGCGCATACCGGCGGCGTGCTGGAAGGCGTGCAACTCTGGGTGAACCTGCCGCGAAAGTTCAAGATGGAAGCGCCGCACTACCAGGACCTGCCTGCCGAAAAGTTCGCCGTCGCAAAATTTCCCGGCGGCGAGGCGCGTGTGGTGGCGGGCGAACTGCTTGGCGCGCGCGGTCCGGCGGTGAGTTACACGCCAATCATTGCCGCGCATGTGAAGCTCGAGGCGGGTTCCAGCGTGGAACTGCCGGTCCCGGCCAGCTTCAACGCCTACGTATATGCCGTGAGCGGCAGCGGCCGCACTTCGACCGCGGTCTTCGCGAAAAACCAGATGGTCGAGTATCGCGGCGACGGCGGCAGCGTGCAAGTGACGGCGTCGAACGCCCTCGACTTCCTGTTGCTGGCCGGAGAGCCCATCGACGAGCCGGTGGTGTCCTGGGGGCCTTTCGTGATGAACACGCGCGAAGAGATCATCCAGGCGCGTGACGATTACCTGGCCGGGCGCATGGGCGTGCTCGAAGAGCGTTTCTGAGCAGTGCTGACAGCCTTTCCGGCGCCGTGATTATCGGGCAGTTGTAGAATCCCGGCGTCCGATTGTTTTGAAGGGACGGCGATGAAGATTTTCATGACGGGTGCGACAGGCTACATCGGCGGTTCGGTCGCCCAGCGCCTGTTGCACGAGGGCCATGCCATAACCGGACTCGTGCGCACCGAATCCGGTGCGAAGGAAATCCAGGCGCGCGGCATGCACGCCGTGCTCGGCAGCCTCGACGATTCCGAGGTGATCGCACGCGCTTCGCGCGAGGCCGACGCCGTCGTCGATACGGCCGAAGCGAACCACGCCGGCGTTGTGGATGCCATCGCATCCGCGCTACGAGGCTCCGGAAAGACATACCTGCATACCAGCGGATCCGGCATCGTCGCAACTGTGGCGAACGGCGAACGCAGCGACTCGATCTTCGACGAATACTCCAGCTTTACTGCCGCCATACCGCGCATGCAGCAGCGGGCCGCGATCGACCAGGTCGTGTTTGATACGGCGAAGCAGGGTGTGCGCTCGGTGGTGATCCGTCCAACCATGATCTATGGCGAAGGCCGCGGCGCGCGCAAGGAGAGTGCCCAGGTGCCGGCGCTGATCGAAAACGCGAAGAAAGCCCGCATTGGCCTGCACATCGGCAGGGGCGAAAACATCTGGGCCAATGTGCATATCGACGATGTCGCCGAGCTCTATCTGCTCGCGTTGCAGAAAGCGCCTCCCGGCGCGCTGTACTACGCGGAGAACGGCGAGGAGGTTCTTAAAAATGTAGCTGCGTCTATCAGCCGCATGCTGGGCTTTGGCGGAAAGACGCGGGAGTGGTCCCCGCAGGAAGCGGAAGCCGCGCTCGGTCCGAAGGCGCATTCATCCTTCGGGTCCAACAGCCGGGTGAGAGGAAAGCGCTCGCGCGCCGAACTCGGATGGCAGCCGAAGGGGCCGCCGATTCTTGAGGAAATCGAGCGGGGCCACTACAAGCGCGTCCATCGCGCCCAGCCTTAACCCGCTCTCAGGTCAGCTTCACGTACTCGTAGTCCACCGGCAGGTTGTTGATGCCGCGGTCCGGCGGGGCGATCCAGCCCGCCATCTTTCCGGGCTCCACCACGCGCTGCATCAGGCTCGTCACGAATGCGCGGTCGCCCTCGCTCGGAATCCATCCCGGCACGCCGCGCTCGAATTCCTCCCGGCTGATGGCCTTGCCCTGCGGGTCGGTCGGCGCGTTGGCCCAGACGCCGATGGCGCGGCGGAACCGCGGGCTGGGAAGCCTGAGTTGAAAATCGAACCCTGCGCGGCTGATCTGCACGTTCCAACGCTTGACGCCGATCTCGCAGTCCTTGATGTAGGCGTTGCGCAATACCTCGTTCATTGCGTTGCGCAGGCTCACCGATTCCCTTCCCTGAGGTGTTTCAAGTTCGTAGCTTGCTTCGTTGCAGATGTGGTCCTGGTATTGCGCTTCGTCCGGCCGGCCCTTGATGCCATTGGCAAACGAACTGGCGGCATTCGATGAAACCTCGGAGCCGAACAGATCGAGCGACGAGGTGAACCAGAAGTTCATGTAGCGCTGCGTGGTCGGGAGGTCGACCGCACCCCGCGCGCGCACTGCGGCGGGATCATCGCTGCCGACCTCCTTCATGACTTCCAGCGTGCGCTTCACTACGCGACCCACGCCGGTCTCGCCAACGAACATGTGGTGCGCCTCCTCGGTGAGCATGAAACGGCAGGTGCGCGCCAGCGGATCGAGACCCGATTCGGCGAGACTCTTGAGCTGGAACTTGCCATCGCGGTCGGTGAAATACGTGAACATGAAGAACGACAGCCAGTCGTTGATCGGTTCGTTGAACGTGCCGAGAATGCGCGGCTTGTCGGCATCTCCCGAGTGGCGTGCCAGCATTTCTTCGGCCTCCTCGCGTCCGTCGCGGCCGAAATAGGCATGCAGCAGGTAGACCATCGCCCACAGGTGCCGGCCTTCCTCGACGTTCACCTGAAACAGGTTCCTCAGGTCGTAGAGCGACGGACAGGTCAGCCCAAGCAAGTGCTGTTGCTCCACGGATGCCGGCTCGGTGTCGCCCTGGGTCACAATGATTCGGCGGAACTGCGAACGCAGCTCGCCCGGCACCTGCTGCCAGGCGAGCTGGCCGTGGTGGTCGCCGAAGCCGATGGTGCGCTCCGGTACCGGCTCGGCCAGAAAGATTCCCCAGCGGTAATCAGGCATCTTCACCGAGCCGTACGTGGCCCAGCCCTGGGCATCCACGCCGGTGGCGGTGCGCAGGTAGACGTCCGCGGAGGAAAACGCGTTCGGCCCCATCTCCCGCCACCAGTCGAGAAACCTCGGCTGCCAGTGTTCGAGCGCGCGTTGCAGCGTGCGGTCGTTCTCCAGGTTGACGTTGTTCGGGATGCGTTCAGAGTAGTTGATAGCCATGATGGGTTCCGCGTTAGAGCATGTCAGGGGCGTCTTCGAGGTGAAGGGGGAAGGCGTGAAGGGTGAAGGGTGAATGAGTGAAGGGTGGTTTAAAACCCGGCTAGGTTGACCGCCTTTTGATCGATGCGATCAATCCCATCAGCAATCCTGCAACATCATCGATTTCTCGAGTCAAGGCGTCGTCTTTTAGATAACCGAGGCGGATGGCGATTTCCACATGCGTGTCGAGCTCGGACAAAGACGCCGCTGCGACGGACAGGAACTGAAGCAATTCCCTGGTACCGGCCCTTGCCGATCCCTCTGCGATGTTGGCTGGAACAGAAACCGACGATCTGCGCATCTGGCTCGTAAGACCGAAAAGTTCCTCTTTGGGAAACGTTCGTGTCGCTTCGTACACATGTTCGACCAGTACGATACTTTCCTGCCAAGCCTTCAATGATCGGTGGTTGCGCTTCACGACGCAGTTACCCTTCCCCCTTCACGCCTTCCCCCTTCACTCCTCATTCACACCCTCTCCCAGTTGAACTTTGGCTTGCTGCCTGTTCCGAACACCTTGAGCGCCCCCTGTTCGCCGACGGCGTTCGGGCGGTTGAAGATCCAGTTCTGCCAAGCGGAGAGCCGGCCGAAGATGCGCGTCTCCATCGTTTCCGCTCCGGCGAAGCGCAGGTTCGCCTCCATTCCGGTGAGCGCATCTGGCGAAAGGCTGGCGCGTTCCTCGATGGCGATGCGCACTTCCTCGTCCCAGTCGATGTCGTCCGGCGCGAACGTGACCAGGCCGAGTTCCCGGGCCGCTCCGGCATCGAGCCTGTCGCCGATGCATGCACGCAGCGTCACCACCGTTTCTGCGTCGCCGCAAAAGCGGGTGGCAAGCCGCGTCAGGTGATTCACCATCGGGTAGGCACCGAAGTTCATTTGCGACAGGACCATGCGAGGCGCATCGGGCTCCCCTTCGGGTAGCAGCAGCATGTAGCCGCGGTCGGCGGCGAATGCCATCTCGGCAAGCGTGCCGGCGAAGCACGAACCCCGATCGATGATCGCAAACAGCGTGCGCGAAGATACGTCAAAACGGGCAAAGGTCCGGCGCAGCATCCCGGTTACTTCGCGCACGAACCAGTCGTCCCGATGCCGCTCGAGCGTGGCGTCTACCGCGAGCACCGCGTCCGCGTCACCTCGCGTCTTAAGAATCCAGGTGCCGACTTCCAGTTCGTTGGTACGCAGCATCAGGATCGCGTCATCCAGTTCCCGCGCCATTGCCAGCGGCCACCAGCTGGAGCCGGCAGCGTGTATTCCCTCGAGGTCCGCCGATTGCGGCACGGCCGGCGCACGCACGATTATGGTCGCCGTGCGTGCCTTGCGATCGATCGCCACGTCGACGTTGCCGTAGTGATACCCGGCTGCATCGATGTTGCGCGCCAATGCAGTCAGCGCGATGCCTTTCCCGGATCCGGGGCGTTTGCTCTGCGCGATGAGCGCCTTGGTGCGCTCCTTCACGGCTTCCGCGAACTGCTGTGGTTTGGCGATCCGGTCCACCAGTCGCCACTGTTGCGCACGATCGGCACGCACGCCTTCCGACGTCGAGCAGAACACGTCGGCGAGATCGCGCCGCACGCGCCGCTTGTCGATGATCCGGGTCAGTCCGCCGGTGCCGGGCAGCACGCCCAGCAACGGCACCTCCGGCAGGCTCACGGTGGAAGAGCGGTCGTCGATCATCAAGATCTCGTCGCAGGCAAGCGTCAGCTCGTAGCCTCCGCCGGCAACCGTGCCGTTCACCGCGGCAAGGAATTTCAGTCCGTCGTGGCGGCTCGAGTCCTCGATGCCGTTTCTCGTTTCGTTGGTGAATTTGCAGAAGTTTACTTTCCATGCATGGCTCGAAAGCCCCAGCATGTAGATATTGGCGCCAGAGCAGAACATGCGCTCCTTCGCGCTGGTGATCACCACGCACTTGACCTCCGGGTGCTCGAAGCGGATGCGATTGAGCGCGTCGTACAGCTCGATATCCACACCCAGATCGTAGGAGTTCAACTTTAGTTTGTAGCCGGGCCTGAGGCCTTTTTCCTCGTTCACGTCCATCGACAGCGTCGCCACTGCCCCGTCGCAGGACAGTCGCCAGTGAAAGTATTTGTCGGGGTGCGTGTCGTACAGCGTGGGCCGCTGCGGATCGGTCGGAGTTTTCTCCAGAACGGCGTTCATGATGTTTTCACCTCTTTCAGGCTGACGGCCTTTTTCAGGGCCCTGAGACTCTGCTCGACGGCTTGACCGGCTGTATCCACGGTCGCATCGGCCTGGCCGTAAAGCATGCCGCGGCCGTCGAGTATGCGGCGCAGGTCTTCCATGGCCTGCGCGTTGCCGGCCATCGGCCGGGTGTCGCCCTGCGCCACCACCCGTGCCATGTGTTCCTCGGGAGCCGCCTTGAGCCAGACGGTGAAGCAGGTCGACAGCAGCAAGTCGTAGGTGGCGGGCTCGGACACGATGCTGCCGCCGGTGGCGATCACGCAGCGCTCATGGCTCTCGATCACCCGCTCGAGACAGCGACGCTCGTAGCGCCGGTAGCCCTGCTGGCCGTAGAGCAGGAAAATTTCCGAGAGGCTGATTCCGGCGTCGCGCTCGATCTCCTGGTCCAGTTCCACGAAAGGCACGTCGAGCTTCCTTGCCAACGCCGCGCCGAGAGTGGACTTGCCCGCACCACGCAGTCCGATGAGCGCGATGCGTTTGCCGCGATCGGCCGGTGGGCTGCCGAAATCGCGCAGCAACTGCGCCCGAATGCGCGCAAGCCGCTGCTTCGGCAGCCGTTGCAGGAACTGCTGGATCAGCGTCAGTTCCACCGGCTGATTGTCGTCGTCGCGTAGCAGATCGTTCAGCGGAACACCGAGGGCGGCGCCGATTTGCCGCAGCAACAGCACCGAGACATTTCCCTGTCCGGTTTCGAGCTGGGCCAGGTAACGCTCCGAGACGCCGGAATCGCGCGCCAGGATCCTGCGGGTCATGCCGCGCCGTGCGCGCGCCTCGCGTACGCGCTCGCCGAGTTTCTGCAGGAGCGCAGCATCGTCTGCGCCCAGCTTAGGTGACGCCGGCTTCGGATCGCGTCCGCCCATCGGGACCCCCGGAGGATAATGCAATATACTGCTTATCAGCTCTTAAAGTGGCATGATAATACATAAGCAGGCGAATTTAATGAAATTCATGATCCGGGGGCCCCGGCAGTGGCACTGAAGCTCACGATCCTGGTCGGCACCATGACCGGGACTGCCCAATTGGTCGCGCAGGAATTAGAGCTGCGCCTGGACGGCGGCGACCTGCAGGCGCAAACCCGGCTGATGGACGGGCTGGACGCCGCGGCCTTTGCCGGCGGCGGCCTGTTCCTGATCTGCACCTCGACCTATGGCCAGGGCGACGTTCCGGACAATGCCAAGCAGCTTTACGAGTCGCTGCAGAATGCGCGGCCGGATCTGTCCAATGTGCGATATGGGGTGATCGCGCTGGGCGATCGCACCTACGCCGAGACATTCTGCAACGGCGGCAAGCGATTCGACCGCGTTCTTTCCGAACTCGGCGCGCGGCGCATCGGCGAGGTCATGCTGCACGATGCCAGCGCCGGCACCATGCCCGAGGAAGTCGCGGCCGAATGGGTTGAAGGTTGGATGGCCTTGTGCCGCGAGCAACTGGTGGATGCCTGAGTAGAGCATTTGACGCAAAGGCGCGCCGAAAAACTTCAAATCAAACCACCAAGACACCAAGGCACCAAGAAGTGCAAGGACTCCGGATTGACCAGTGCCATTGTCGCGAGAAGCCGCCGCAGCGAGAATCGGGTCGGGAAATGAACGGCAATCGCTCCCCGAATATCGATACCGAGTGCCGGGAATTCCTCAGTCTTTCTTGGTGTCTTGGTGCCTTGGTGGTTCGCTTTTCTCTCCAGACCGGGGGGCTGGTATATTTCGTCCGGGAACGAAAGGGCAGTCTCTGCCCTGACCGGAACTAAAAACAGGGGGAGAAGGTGTGCCAGGATTAAGCCAGGCAGATCACAGCGTCAGCCCGCCGGGCATCACCATTCCGCGCGACTACAATGCCGCGCATGATCTGATCGAGCGCAACCTTGCCGCGCGGCGCGCGGACCGGATCGCCTACATCGACGACGCCGGCCGCTATTCCTATGGTGAGCTGGCGCAGCGGGTGAACCGCGCCGCCAACGCGCTCTCCTCGCTGGGCCTGGGAATGGAAGACCGCATCCTGCTGGCGCACCTAGACACGATCGATTTCCCCGGCGTGTTCCTGGGCGCGATCAAGGCCGGCATCGTGCCGATCACAGCCAATACCCTGCTTACCACCGCCGACTACAAGTTCATGCTCGAGGACACTCGCGCACGGGCGCTGATCGTGTCGGAGGCGCTACTGCCGAACTTTGCGCCGCTGCTGAAAAGCCTGCCCTTCCTCAAGCATGTCGTCGTGTCCGGCAAGGATCCGCATGGGCACCGGCACCTGCAATCGCTGATGGAGAAGGCCGGCACCGATTTCGGGGCTGCGCCGACGACCTGCGACGATGTGTGCTTCTGGCTTTATTCTTCGGGCTCGACCGGCACGCCGAAAGGGACGGTGCACATTCATTCCAGCCTGATCCAGACCGCGGAGCTCTATGCGAAGCCGGTCCTGGGCATCCGTGAAAGCGACATCTTGTTTTCGGCAGCCAAGCTCTTCTTCGCCTACGGTCTGGGCAACTCGCTGACATTTCCTCTGGCGGTGGGCGCGACCACGGTGCTGATGGCGGAACGGCCTACGCCTGCCGCCGTATTCAAACGCCTGAGGGAGCAGCGCCCCACCATTTTCTATGGCGTTCCCACTTTGTACGCAGCGCTGCTGGCGAGCGCGGACCTGCCGCGCAAGGAGGAGGTCGCGCTGCGAATTTGCACCTCGGCTGGCGAGGCGCTTCCCGCCGATATCGGCAGGCGCTGGACCGAGCATTTCGGCGTCGAACTGCTCGACGGCATCGGCTCCACCGAGATGCTGCATATCTTTCTTTCGAACCGTCCGGGCGACGTGCGCTACGGCACGACCGGCAAGCCGGTGCCCGGCTACCGGATCCGCCTGGTGGACGAGGAGGGTCGCGAAGTCGGCCCCAACGAAATCGGCGAATTGCAGATCAGCGGCCCCACGGGCGCGATCATGTACTGGAACAACCGGGCCAAAACGCTTGCGACCTTCGTCGGCCCCTGGACCCGCGCCGGCGACAAGTACACGGTCGATGACGACGGTTACTACACCTACGGCGGCCGTTCCGACGACATGCTCAAGGTGAGCGGCATGTACGTATCGCCCTTCGAGGTGGAGGCCGCGTTGCTGACGCATCCGGACGTTCTCGAAACGGCGGTGGTCGGCGCGATGGACGAACAGCAACTGGTGAAGCCCAAGGCCTATGTCGTCGCCAAGCAGGGAGTGACCGGCACGGCCGCGCTCGCAGAGGCGCTCAAGCAGCATGTCAAGGACCGCTTGGCGCCCTACAAGTATCCGCGCTGGATCGAGTTTGTCCCCGAGCTACCCAAGACCGCGACCGGTAAAATCCAGCGCTTCAAGTTGCGAAAGGCGTGAACGGGTGAAGGGTGAATGAGTGAAGGGTGAAGGCGTGAAGGGTGAGGCGTAAAATTCAGGGCCAAAACAACAAGGACTGGAAAATGCAGAATCAGAAAAGACGAGAATTTCTCGTCGGCGCGGGTGCGCTCGCCGGGGCTTCGCTGCTGCCATCCTTGGCGCGTGCGCAATCGCCAAAAATCCGGCTGGGTTTGATGCTGCCCTACACCGGTACCTATGCCCAACTGGGCGTGGCAATCGAAAACGGACTGAGGCTGGCGCTCGAGGAGGGCGGCGGCAAGCTCGGCGGCCGCGAGTTCGAGACCTTCAAGGTGGACGACGAATCCGAGCCGTCCAAGGCCACCGACAACGCCAACCGCCTCATCACCCGCGACAAGGTCGATGTGCTCGTCGGCAGCGTGCACTCGGGTGTGGCCATGGGAATGATCAAAGTGGCGCGCGAAGCCGGCACGCTGCTGGTCATCCCGAACGCCGGAGCCGACGCGGCAACCGGCGCGCTGTGCGCGCCCAACGTGTTCCGCACCTCCTTTTCCAACTGGCAGCCGGTGCATCCGCTCGGCAGGGTGATGGCCGAGAGGGGCCACAAGCGCGCGCTATTCATCACCTGGAAATACGCCGCGGGGGAAGAGTCGCTCGCCTCTTTCCGGGAGGCATTCACCGCGGTCGGCGGCACGGTGGTCAAGGAGTTGTTCGTGCCGTTCCCGAACGTCGAGTTTCAGGCCCTGCTTACCGAGATCGCAGCACTCAGGCCGGATGCGGTCGCGTGTTTCTTCGCCGGCGGCGGCGCGGTGAAATTCGTGAAGGATTACGCGGCGGCCGGCCTCAAGGACAAGATCCCGCTCTATGGGTCGGGCTTCCTCACCGAAGGCGTGCTGGCGGCGCAGGGCGACGCAGCCGAGGGTTTGCTGACCACGCTGCACTACGCCGAGTCGCTGGACAACCAGAAGAACAAGGTTTTCCGTGCGTCCTACCTCAAGGCCTACAAGACCCACGCGGATGTGTATGCAGTACAGGGCTACGACACCGGGCTGCTGCTCATGCAGGCCTTCGACAGGGTCAGGGGCGACGCCGGCAGCAGGAGCGCGGTGATCGCGGCGATGGAGACGGCGGTCATCGACAGTCCACGCGGCCAGTGGAAGATGTCCAAGGCCCACAACCCGATCCAGGACATCTACCTGCGCCGCGCCGAGAAAGGCGACAACAAGGTGATTGGCGTCGCCTGGAAGGCGCTCGAAGACCCCGCTCGCGGCTGCAAAATGGGCTAAAGCGAAAATCTCAACGCAAAGACGCAAAGGACGCAAAGAACGCGAAGAAAGACACCAAGGAAATAAGAGCGTTTGATGTGCGCTCCGGACATTAGACATCCTGCCGATGGCTGCGGCATTGCGGGCCATCTGGCTTTTCACAATCTTTCAGTTTTCTTCTGCACTTCTTTGCGACCTTTGCGCCTTTGCGTTGGGTGTTGCCCTAGATGGATTTCGCGACTTTCCTGATCCAGCTGCTGAACGCGGTGCAGTACGGGTTGCTGCTGTTCCTGGTGGCGAGCGGACTGACGCTGATCTTCGGCATCATGGGGATCATCAATCTGGCGCACGGCAGCTTTTACATGATCGGGGCGTATCTCGCCTGGTCGCTGTCGGGCCGGCTCGGCAACTTCTGGGTGGCGATCGCGCTCGGCATTGTTCTCACCGTGCTGCTCGGGATGCTGCTGGAATGGCTGCTGGTCAAGCGCCTCTACGGGCGCGATCACCTCTATCAGGTGTTGCTTACCTACGGGCTGATCCTGATTTTTGAGGAATTACGCAGCATCGTCTGGGGCGACGATGTGCACGGCGTGCCGATTCCCAACGTCCTGTCGGCATCCATCCCCCTGACCGACACACTGGAGTATCCGGTGTACCGCTTGTGGATGTCGGGCGTGTGCGTCGTCCTGGCGGTGCTGATGTACTGGCTGATCCAGCACACGCGGCTGGGAATGATGATCCGCGCCGGCGCGTCCAACCGGGACATGACGCAATCGCTAGGCATCAACATCCAGCTTCTGTACCGGCTTGTGTTCGCCCTTGGCGTGGCGCTGGCCGCGTTTGCAGGGATGATCGCTGCGCCGGTGTCTTCGGTGTTTCCGGGCATGGGCGGGCAGGTGCTGATCATCTGCTTCGTCGTGGTGGTGATCGGCGGCATCGGCTCGGTGAAAGGCGCGCTGGTCGCGGCGCTGCTGATCGGCCTGGTGGATACTTTCGGCAAGGTGCTGGAGATCGAAATCGGCGGCTTCAGGGTTCTGCCGGAACTAGCCGGGATGAGCGTTTACCTGCTGATGGCGATCGTGCTGCTGTGGCGGCCTGAGGGACTCTTCGGGAAGAGACTGTGATGGGCGGCGGACGCGTCACCGCTGCGGCAATGATTGTGTGCCTGCTGGCGCTCGCCGTGCTGCCGTTCATCGCCGACAAGTTCACCGTCCAGCTGCTCACCAAGATGATGATCATGGCGATCTTCGCCATGAGCCTCGATCTGCTGGTGGGTTACACCGGCCTGGTGAGCTTGGGACATGCCGCATTCTTCGGCATTTCCGGCTACATCCTCGCGCTCGCCACGCCGCAATATCAGGCAGCGAACTTCTGGATCAGCCTGCCGCTCGCCGTGGCCGGGGCGGGAGTGTTGGCGCTGGCGATCGGCTGCCTGGTCCTACGCGTCACCGGCGTGTACTTCATCATGGTGACTCTCGCCTTTGCGCAGATGCTGCACTATATTTTTCACGACACGGGCGTTGCCGGCGGCTCGGATGGCATGTACATCTACCTTCGCCCTGACGCGAGCATCTTCGGATGGCGGCCGTTCGACCTGGAGAAATTCGGCGACTTCTATTTTGTCGTCCTCGCATTGTTCGTCGCGGTGTTCCTTTTCCTAAGAGTGGTGCTGCGCTCCCTGTTCGGACAGGTGATCTCGGGTGTTCACGTCAACGAGGGCCGCATGCGGTCGCTCGGCTTCCCCACTTTCCGCTACAAGCTCGCTAGTTTCGTGCTGGCCGGCATGCTCGCCGGCATGGCGGGTTACCTGTCTGCGGTGCAGTTCGGGGTGGTCAATCCCGACATGCTCGGCTGGCATCTGTCCGGATCGGTGTTGATGATGGTGATCCTCGGCGGCATGGGCTCGCTGGTCGGCCCGATCGTGGGGGCGTTCGCGATGATGCTGCTTGAGCTGGGGTTCCAGTCACTCACCAAGCACTGGCAATTGCCGATGGGGCTCGCGATCGTTCTGGTGGCGCTCCTGCTGCCGCGCGGACTGGTTGGCCTCGCGAGCCTGAGAGCGCGCAACAAGGAAACCGCCGATGCCTGAGGCGATCCTGGAAACGCGTGAACTGACGCGCTACTTCGGCGGACTGGCCGCGGTCCGCGACGTGACGCTCGCCTGCAGCGTCGGCGAGCTGCACGCCGTGATCGGCCCGAACGGCGCCGGCAAGAGCACGCTGATCAACCTGCTCTCCGGCGACCTGCCTTCGAGCGGCGGCAGCGTGCGCCTCCACGGGCGCGACATTACCGGCCTGCGCGCCGACCGGATTTCACGGCTCGGCGTAGGGCGCAGCTATCAGAAGACCAACGTGTTCCTGCCGTTCACCGCATTCGAAAACTGCCGCCTTGCGGCGCAGTCGCGCCTGCCGAGTTCGATGCGATTTTTCAAACCGGCTGTGGGCTACCGCGCGGTTTCGCAGTCCGCCGAGCGCGCGTTGGTGATGGCGGGGCTGGAGGGTCGCGAAGGCGCGGCCGTTGCGGCGCTTTCGCACGGAGAACAGCGGCAGGTCGAAATAGCGATGACGCTTGCCACCGACCCGGTGGTGTTGCTGCTCGACGAGCCGCTGGCCGGAATGGGCGCAGAGGAATCGGCGCGCATCGTCGAACTGCTGCAGAAACTGACGAAAGACCACGCCATCCTGCTGATCGAGCACGACATGGACGCGGTATTCGCGGTGGCGGACAGGCTCACGGTGATGGTGAACGGCCAGGTGCTAGAGTCCGGACCACCCGCACAGATCCGCTCCAGTCGCGCTGTGCAGGAAGCTTATTTGGGCGTTGATGGTGGCTGATGCCTACACCCAACGCAAAGGCGCAAAGAAGAGCAAACCAAAAGGCTCACCACGAAGACACGAAGAACACGAAGGATCACAAAGAAAAGCGAGACAAGAGGATTCGAGAATTTGACATCACTGCAGAATTTGATGCAGTGGAAGCAGAGTTGCCGGAGATCCTGTGCCCAAATACCGGCGGATTACCCGTCGATGATTCGTCTACCGACTTTTCTATGAAGGATTTTCTTCGAGTTCCTTCGTGTTCTTCGTGCCTTCGTGGTGGGATTCATGGTTTTGTCTTAGTGTTGAGATTTTCGAATGTCTGAACAGACACCACTGATCGAGGCAAGAGGCATCCACGCGTACTACGGGGCGAGCCACGTGCTGCACGGCGTGGATCTGGTGGTGCATCGTGGCGAGACCATCGGCCTGATGGGACGCAACGGCATGGGCAAGACCACGCTGATCCGCAGCATTCTGGGTCTGTTGCCGCCGCGTTCGGGAGCGGTCCGGGTGCGCGGCAAGAACATGACCGGAGCGGCGCCGCACGCAATCGCGCGTGCCGGGATAGCCTACGTCCCGGAGGGGCGCGGTGTCTTTCCGAATCTTTCGGTACGCGAGAACCTGGTCATGGCGGCACGGCCGGGCCTGGACGGCCGGCGCGAGTGGACGTATGAACGCGTGCTCGTCACTTTTCCAAAGCTGGGCGAGCGTCTGCATCACGGCGGCCAGCAACTCTCCGGCGGCGAGCAGCAGATGTTGACTATCGGGCGCGCGCTGTTGACCAATCCGGACCTGCTGATACTCGACGAGGCGACCGAGGGGCTGGCGCCGCTGGTGGCTCGGGAGATCTGGGCCATCCTGCGCCAGATTCGCGACACCGGAATCGCCACGATCATCGTCGATAAGAACTTCTCCGCGGTTTCCGCCATAGCCGACCGCAACGTCATACTGGTCAAGGGCCGTGTGGTGTTCGAGGGATCCAGCGATCAACTGCGTCGCAGCCCGGAAACCTTGCAGCGCTACCTGGGGATCTAGCGACGAAATGTTCCAGACTGCCGGCGGTCATCGTCTCGAGTACAAGCGGATCAATCCCCGGCCGCGCCCCGGCGCGGCGGACGCACCGGTACTGGTGTTCCTACATGAAGGTCTGGGGTCGGTCGCGATGTGGAAGGATTTTCCCGAAACGGTGTCACATGCCACCGGCTGCCCCGCTATCGTTTATTCACGCTACGGGTACGGCAAGTCCGACCGCCTTGCCGAAGCGCGCGGCGTGGACTACATGCACCGCGAGGCGCTGGAAGTCCTCCCGCAGTTGCTCGACGCGCTTTCCATCCGCAACCCGATCCTGATCGGTCACAGCGACGGCGCTTCGATCGCGCTCATCCATTCCGGCGCCGGAAGCCGCCCGGTCAACGGCCTGGTGCTGCTGGCGCCGCACGTTTTCGTCGAGAACATCACCGTGCAGAGCATCGCCGAGGCGAAAGTCGCGTTCGAGAACACCGACCTGCGGGCGAGGCTCGCGCGCTACCACGACGACGCGGAATCGACGTTCCGCGGCTGGAACGATATCTGGTTACACCCGGACTTTCGCCGCTGGAATATCGAGGAGTACCTGCCCGGTGTCGCCTGCCCGGTGCTGATCATCCAGGGCGACGACGACCAGTACGGCACTGCCGCCCAGGTCAGGGCGATCGCAAGGCAGGTGAACGGCCCCGTCGAAACATTGATGCTCCCGCGCTGCGCGCACTCGCCCCACATGGACCAGAAACAGGCGACCGTAGCGAAAATCACGCACTTCCTCGACCGGCTAACAGGCTGTTGAAAAACTCGATGGCCGAACCAATACTTACCACCAAGACACAAAGGCACCAAGAAAAACTGACGATGTTTCCAGGTACTCATTTGTATTCCTTGGTGTCTTGGTGACTTGGTGGTTAATTTTTCGGTTTTCTCTCTGTACTCTCGGCGTTCTCCGGCAATTTCAACAACCTGCTAAACGACAAAGCATCGACCGCGGAAAATTGGCCCTGAGGCACACCGTTGACCGCATTGCTTCTGCTAGACTGCGCGGCATCCTCAAACGCGAGGTCGCCCCGTAAAGCATGTTGATAGGCAAGTCGGTTGTCATTACCGGTTCCACCAGCGGCATCGGCATGGGCATCGCCCGGGCATTCGCCGCCCAGGGATGCAACGTCATGCTCAACGGCTTCGGCGACGCGGCGGAGATTGAAAGACTGCGTGCCGGATTGGCCTCCGAACACGAGGTCAGCGTGCTGTACTCATCGGCTGACATGGCCAGACCCGTCGAGATCGTGGCAATGATCGATCAGGCGAAGCGGCGCTTTGGCGCCGTGGATGTGCTGGTCAACAACGCCGGCATCCAGCACGTTGCGCCGGTGGACGAATTCCCCATCGAAAAGTGGGACGCGATCCTCGCGATCAACCTGTCGTCGGCATTTCATGCCATCCGCACTGCGCTTCCTGGAATGAAAAACAAGGGCTGGGGCCGCATCATCAACGTGGCCTCCGCTCACGGACTGGTTGCTTCCCCGTTCAAATCGGCGTATATCGCCGCCAAGCACGGTCTGGTCGGATTGACCAGGACCGTGGCGCTCGAGACCGCGGGCAAGGGTGTCACCTGCAACGCAATCTGCCCGGGCTACGTGCTCACTGCGCTGGTGGAGAAGCAAATCGACGACCAGGCGAAGGCGCACGGCATCGCGCGCGAGGACGTCATCGGGGACATCATCCTCGAGCGCCAGCCAAGCAAGGAGTTCGTCAAGGTCGAAGAAGTGGCCGCGCTTGCGGTGTTTCTCTGCGGCGATTCCGCCGCCTCGATCACCGGCGCTGCGTTGCCGATCGACGGAGGGTGGACTGCGCAGTAGCGCCGCGCAGCGACCCAGAGGAAAGAAGAAAGAGGAAAGAAGAAAGGGGAAAGAAGAAAGAGGCGAAGACCAAGAGGCAAGAGACTAAAGAAGTTTGGTTCTTACCTTTCCTCTTTTATCTTTCCTCTCGTCTCTAGCCTCGCGTCCGCTTGGCGGCGAAGAGCCCGAGGCCGCAACCGAGCGCGGCGCCCACCGCGGCGAACGCGCCCAGGCCGGTGAAGCCGTTGACCGAGATCAGCCAGCCACCCACCGAACCCGCCAGCAACCATCCCATGCTGGCCATTGTGATATTCAATCCGAAAAGCGCACTACGCAGCTCGCTCGGCACCTCGGCGAATGTGACCATCAGCGACGGCCGCCCGGCGGCGTTGACGAAGGAAAACACGAATCCGAGCGCGACCGAGACCACGAGTCCCGGGTGCCAGGCAAGCAGCGGCAGCGCGACCACGGCCGTCAGCGCGGATCCGATCGCGAATACCCGCGCCCGGGAGCGTGTGTGATCGGCGATGCGGCCGCCGATGATATTGCCGATCAGGTTGCCCGCCGCCACCAGGCCGAGCACCAGCGCAAGGCCGCCCAGCGCTGTGTCGTAGGCGTACTGCAGATAAGCCGGCAGGAAAATGGCGATCACGGCGAAGCACATGCGCTCTGTCGTCCCGGCCACGAGCAGCGCCATCAGTTTTGGTTTGAAGAGCGCGGCGTACGGGGTCTTCGGCCGATCGGCATGCGGGATCGCCGGTGGATCGGGAGGTGTGGCCAGCCGCACTGCGATTGCGGACAACAGTACCAGCACACCGTGGGTTGCCACCGCGCCGCGCCATCCGCCGAACGCGCCCAATAACGTGACGAGCGGCACACCCAGCACGAGGGAAAGCGATTGTCCGGTGATCACCCAGCTCATCGCACGCCCGCGGATATCGGGCGTGACATGCTCGGAGACGGCGGCGTAGACGATGCCCATGAACGCGCCGCCGCCGATTCCGCTGAGAATCTGCCAGCCCACCGCGGCTGCATAGGTGTCCGAAGTGGAAAAGCCCAGCCGCATCATGCCGATCAGAATAATGCCACCCACCAGGATCGCGCGCTGGCCAAGGCGATCGGAGACCATGCCGGCGACGAGGGAAGCGACACCCCAGGCCAGTGCCTGGATGGAAAAGAGGTGCGCGACCGCGGGCAGCGTGGTCGTGAGATCGCGGGTAATCAGGTTGAGGAACGGCGCAGTGCTGACGCCGGCCGACGTGACGAAGAAAGTCGCCGTGCACAGCGCGATCAGCATCAACATCATGCGGCGGTCCGTCATTTTCCGTAGTGACTGGATTGGTGAAGATTGGTAAAGCCAGGAAGGGCAGCGAATCGTAACGGCAAACCGGAGGGAGCTGGTGTGGGCGAATGAATAATACCTATTCCATGCGGTCGCGGTAATTGGTGATTAGTGATTGGTAATTGGTAAAAAAAGCAAGAAGGGAATCGCAGACGCGATTCCCTTCCAAAGTTCAACAAACGAGCTAGAATTTTTAGTCACCAGTCACCAGTCACCAGTCACCAGTCACCAGTCACCAGTCACCAGTCACCAGTCACCAGTCACCAGTCACCAGTCACCAGTCACCAGTCACCAGTCACCAGTCACCAGTCACCAGTCACCAGTCACCAGT
>DASYUW010000255.1:0-14063 GCA_036000845.1 Burkholderiales bacterium | reverse complement strand
GCCGGTACGCCAGCTCAAACCCAGCGTGGACTGCGACCAGGTAGCGTCGTTGAACCAGCGTGCCAGGGTCGGCTCGTTGATCTTGTATTCGTAGTCCAGGGCAGTGGTCTCGCCCCAGCCTTCGAAACTGCGCCAGAACAGCGTCTCGGTGAAGCGCCACTGCGAGACGTCGGTGCGCAAGAACTCGCGCCGGTAACGGGTGCGTACGGACGGCGCGAGTTCGCCCTGCCTGATCCGCAGGCTCACGCGAAAGTCCAGCGACTCGTTCTCCTTCTTGATGCGGTCATAGCCGAAGCCAACCCGCACCGCGTCGGCTTGCGAAGCGGACGACGGTTGCGCTGTTTCCGCCTCGGTTTCCCCATCGGTCCGGCTGAGGACGGCGTTGCGTTCGTCCTCGCGTTCGACGAAGAAATTCATGCGCTTGTTCAGATTGGGGGTGGCAACCCGGAGACGGAACCGCGGTCTCTCGTCTATACCGACGCGATCGCGATGCTCGACCGTATACGCCACCCGCCCGCGAATTTTCCTGGCTGCTTCGTCGAAACGCTGCTCGCCGAAAAAACTGTCGAACCAGCGCACCGACGCGCAGATTCCCCTGTGCAACTGGCGCCGGGACCAGTCCAGGCCGAGCAGCTCCTGATCCTTCTCCATCACGCAGGGATCGGGTTCCTCGGTCTCGTCGAGGACGAGCGCCGTGTCCGCGCTGACCTCGATCTCCGCACCGGGGGCGTCAGGAGATCGTGTTTCTTGCTGTGCTAGGCCCTCGGCCACGGCAAGAAGCATTGCGTTCACCAGCAACAGTCGGATCAGAAGCACGCGTACGTTCTGCAATCGATTCCGTGCGTGACAGGTTACCGCACTTCCGATCGTACAGAGAGTGTTCTGTGTTCACAGGCAGCTGCGCACGAAACCGGCCTGATCCTTCGCGGCGCCGAGCAGCAGGCCGAGGTCGTTGCCCGCGAGGATCATGCGCATCCCGCGCCCGATGTAGCGCTTGAGCAGGTCCTTCGTGTAGATCCCGCCCAGTCCCGGCCACTTGCCGTGCTTCCTGCAGGCGCCGGTCACTGCGTCTATAGCGGCCGCCACGCGTTCGTGGTCCAACTGGCCGGGAATCCCGATCTCGAGGCACAAGTCGTTCGTGCCGATCAGCAGGACATCAATACCGGGCACCGCGGCAATCTTCTCGGCATTCTCGATCGCGCGCGGCGTTTCCAGCATCGCCACCACCAGAGTCGCCTCGTTCATTTCTGCGACCACTTCATTGGGCGGCACCGCGGCAAAACCGAACTGCGGATAACCGCCCGCTATGGACCGGTGTCCGAGCGGCGCGAACCTGAACGCATCCACCATGGCGCGCGCCTGCTCCGGCGTATCCACGTGCGGTATCACGATGCCGAGCGCGCCGCCGTCCAGGCAGCGGGTGGCGAGCGCGAGTTCGCCGGCCGGCACGCGCACCAACGGCGCGATGCCGGCGTCAAGCGCCGCCACCGAGATCGAGTACGCGGTTTCCACCGAGGTGGGACCGTGCTCCAGGTCTATAAAAAGCCAGTCGAAGCCCGCGGTTTTCATCACTCTCGCGATCTCGACGCCGCGCACCGCCCGCACGCCGATGCCGATCGCAATGCTGCCTTTCGACAGAAGCTCCTTTGCCGGATTCACTATGCGTTGCATGATCTCTCCCATGTATTGTTGTGCTCGGTGGTCAATGCTGAGTGCTGCGTGCTGTGTGCGGCGACGAAACCAGCCGGCCGATGGCCGGCATCAAACGCGTTCAACGCAAAGGCCGCAAAGGTACGCAAAGGAAAAACAACCTTTTTTGCCACAGAGCACACAGAGGACACAGAGGACGCAGAGAAAAATCCAGACGATTCTGCTATCCCGGACCGTGCAATTGCCAGCCGACCGTCGCAGGCGAAGAGTTTCTGCTTCTTCCACACTTTGGGTTTCTTTGCGCCCTTTCTTGCCGTTCTCTGCGTCCTTTGCGTCAACGCTCTTAATGCCGGCCATCGGCTGGCCGGGTTCACTGAGTCCCGAGCCCCGAGCCCTCCCCCTTGCTCAGCACTGAGCACCAAGCACTCAGCACTTGCTTTTTGCCGTTCCATCATCCTTCATCCCTCATCCTTCATCCTTGAACTTCCACTTCCTCCCATCTTCCGTTTTTCTCGGAGCGAAACAGCGCGTCGATCACGCGCATGCTCTGCACCGCGTCTTCCACGCCATAGGGCAGTGCGATTTCGCCGCGAATCGCGCGTGAAAAGGCCTCTCCCTGCAAGGTGTACTGGTCACTCTCCGGCAGCGTTTCGGTGCGGATGCCCGCGCCAGCCAGCGACGAGCCGTCGTCCATGAAAATTTTGGCCCTCTCGCCCTGCGGCGCGTTGACCGGGATCTGGATCTCGATGCGGGCTTTGGATCCGCACAGCTGGATGCGTTGATAGGGCGCGCACTGGGTCGAAACGGTGAAATCAAGATGGCGGCCGGAGCCGAAGTCCAGCAGGGCGCTGGTCGTCCGGTCGGTGCCGAAGCCCGGGTCGCGATCGACCAGCGCGATAGCGCGTTGCGGTTCCGATTCGAAGAAAAACCGGCCGGCGGTGATCGGGTAGCAACCGATGTCGTAGAGCGCGCCGCCGCCGATCGCGGCCATGTTGCGGATGTTGCCCGCGTCGACGTTGAAGTAGGAAAAGAGCATCTGCAGCACACGCAACGTGCCGATCCGGCCGTCGCGGATATGCTCGCGGACCCGCAGCCACTGCGGATGAAAGCGCACCATGAAGGCCTCCATGATCAGCACCTTACCGGCCACGGCGCGCAGTTGCGTGGCTTCTTCGGCGTTGAGCGCAATGGGTTTCTCGCACAGCACGTGCTTGCCAGCCGCCGCTGCCTGCAGCGTCACCGGTACATGGAGATGGTTGGGGAGCGGGTTGTAGACGGCTTCGATTTCCGGGTCGGCGAGCAGCTGCTCGTAGGACCCGTAAGCCTTCGGTATGCCGAGCGCTGCCGCTGTTTCGCGCGCCGATTCCGGGGAACGGGACGCGATCGCGCGGATCTCGCACCATTTGCTCTTCTGCATGCCGGGAACGACTCTCTGTCGCCCGATCTTCGCGGTGCTGAGAATGCCCCAGACGACTTTCTTCATTTCCTTCTCCTGGTGGAATTTTTCCGGCCGAGTGTACCTCACGGCCGCGGACGTCGCTCCCAATGCCAATTATTGCGAGAGGATGCAAAGTCCGCCGAATCGCTTCACAATGACCCGCACAATGGAGGCATGCGAGTTGACATGAAGCGTGGGATTCTGTTGCTCGTCTTCGCACTTTGGGCATCGCCCGGCCTGGGCGCGAGCCCGGAAGAGTTGCTGTCCGCTTATGCGACGCAGGCCGGTCAGGCGGATCCTGGCTTTGCCGGGTTCTCGGCCGACCGCGGCAAGGCGTTCTACTTTTCCGGCCATCGGGTGGAAGACGGCTCCGAGCTTTCCTGCGCGTCCTGCCATCACGAGGATCCGCGTCGCGAGCAGTTCGCCCATCACGACAAGATTCCCTGTCGGGCCTGCCACGGCATGCCGGATACCGGCAGTTTCGAAGACATCCCCAAGATCAGGCGCCAGTTCCTGCCGCTGGCGCCATCTGCGAATTCACGGCGCTTTACCGATGAATGGTTCGTCGAGAAGTGGTTCCGCAAGAACTGCGGTCTGCTGCTCAAACGCGACTGCACGCCGCTGGAAAAAGGCGACGTGATCACCTGGCTGGTGACTTTCAAATAGGCGAGTGCCTACTTCCTGGTTTTCCCGGCCGGTTCGGGCGGCGCGGGAAGCCCGAGGCGGCGCCAGCCGTCATGGCCGATGCGGCGCAGGGTGTCGATGTTTCGGTCGGGGATGCGCCCGGCATCGGGGAATGCTGCCACCGCGCGCTCGACGCTTTCCTCGCGCAACAGATGCAGCATGGGGTAGGGCGAACGGTTGCTGTAGTTCTCGATGGCATCCGGCTCGGTGTCCGCAAACCGGTACCGCGGATGGAAGCTGGCAACTTGAATTGTGCCGGTGAGGCCGAGTTCCTCGACGGCGGCGTCGGCGATATCGAGAAAATCGTTGTAGTCCAGAAAATCGTCCAGCACGTGCGGGTGAATCAGCAGCGTGGTTTCGACTTTCGCGGGGTCGGTCGCAGCCAGCGTCTGCAACTCGCCAGCGAGGTCGGCTAAAAGCACCTCCGGGGTCTGCGCATCGCTGACCGCGTAGCGGATCTGGTTCCCGAGGTGGGCGGCCTTGGCGAAAGGGCACAGGTTCAGGCCGATCACGGCCTTCTCCAGCCATGCGCGCGTGGCCGCAACGACTTCGTCGGTCGACGCCGCCGTGTTTCCGGTTTCCATCAGCATTGCAGCGACCGTACGGCCGTCCCGGAAAACTGCATGATCGAGGGGCCCCGCACGGTGCAGCAAGCGGAAAGCATCAACGCTTCCTCTCGAGGGAGACTTTCATGAATGCGTCCGCTTCCTGGTAGGCGCTCGTGGCGGCATCACTGATTTCATTTGCCCTGATCCGGTCTTGGCGTCCAGTGACCACCCAGGCCCCCAGCCGCTGGACGAAGAGTTGTGCGGCCAGCTTATCGACTGCGTCCATCTGGAATTGATCCGGCATTTGTCTCTCCTCATGTGAAGGTGCGTCCGTGCGCAGGCCAGTGTAACGTAGTCAATGCGGCCCGGGCGCGGGAGAGCGGCCGGGTCGAGCTCTGTCAGTCTGTGAGGCGAAACGAATGAGGCGTTTGAAGAAGCCGAAACCTATGGGTGTCTGCAACGTCTGCGGCCAATTGACCGATATGCTCGAGATGGTGAACCACCGCTGTACCCGCACGGTTCACGGCAGGCGCTGCGCCGGCCTGTTCAAGAGCGAACTCACCCACATCTGGGTCGAGTGTGAATCCTGCGACGCCGTCGGCAAGGTCGGAACCGTGATCTGCAGCGAGTGCTCCGGTTTCGGGTGGCGGTTGCTGGGCGCTTAGCCAGAGTACTTGGTGCTCAGTGCTGAGAGAGAAACAGGACGCAGGACTCGGGACTCAATGAAACTAGCCGGCCGATGGCCAGCCTAACGAGAGTTCAACGCAAAGTACGCAAAGGTACGCAAGGGAAAACAGAAAAGGAAATCGAATAGCGAATTTCCGGAAACGACCCGAAGCGGTAATTCGCGTCAAACGCAACCGGAAGTGTCTCTACAACCACTCAGGGCTTCAACGCCCGGTAGAGTAACGGCAGGCTGACGTCCATGCGGTAATCGATGTCGGAGTGGTCGTCGTCGAATTCCTCGTAGGTATGCCGAATGCCGGCCGCGGCGAGCCGCTTCGACAGGATGCGCGCGCCGTAGTGGATGTGATACTGGTCGCGCCAGCCGCAGTCGATATAGATGCCGCGCAGCGACTTGAGGTTGTCGCGGTATTTCGCGACGAGGTTGATCGGGTCGTGCTCACGCCACTTGTTCCAGCGCCTTTCGATCAGCTCGCCCGATTCGAGGTTGAATGGAACACGAAACCTGTTGGGCACCCTCGGGTCCGGATCGTAGGTGGCCGCCATGCAAAGGTTCATGATGCAGTGGCCTTCCGCGGTGGAGAGCTTTTCTTTCTTCCACACGTGCGCGAGGAAGCGCTTGATGCGCCCGTCGTCCAGCCCTTCGGCGAGGCCCTTTCGGCTCGATTCTCCGCGCGCGTCGTAGGCGCCGGCCTTGCGCTTCGGCGCACGGTGCTTGGCCAATTCGTTCAGGGTGTTCGGCCAGTCGTGCCAGTAGACGAAATCGAAATACGCGTCGCCGGAGTGATTGACAACCGCGCCCCAGTATTTCGTGTACTTCATGCCGTGGATGATCGAGCCGTAGCCGCCGGATGACTTGCCGAAGCAGCCGCGATGCTCGCGGCGCGCGAGTGTGCGGAACTCGCGGTCGACAAAGGGAATAATCTCGCGCGTGAGATAGTCAGCGTAGTTGCCGATCGCGGACGAGTTTACGTACTGGTTGCCGCCGAGCGCAGTGAAACAGTCCGGAAAGACAAAAATCGCCGGGCCCATCTTCTGCTCTTGAATCAGCCGCGCTGCGCGCTCCGGGACGTTGTCGCCGAACGGCTTCCAGTTGGCATGCGCAAGCCCGGAGCCGGTGAAACCGACCAGGTCGTAGAACACCGGGAAGCGGCGCCTGGTGCCTTCGTCATATTGCGGCGGCAGCCACACCGCGAGCTTGCGCACGTGCGGATCGCCCAAAGGGTTATCCTTGAGGATCTTCGACCTGTGCTCCAGCACGACCAGCGTGCCGGCGGGGCCTTTCGGGCGTTTGAGGGCCATCGGTGCTATTGCGTCTGGTCAGGTCGTGCGAGCGAGGTCCTTTTCCAGCAGGAAGTCGCGGCAGGGCCGGGTCAGGCCTTGCCTTTGGCCCCGTCTGAACGGATCTTCCTCATTTTGTTTTTTCGGTTTTCCATCGCGTACCTCTGCGTCCTTTGCGTCAACGCCTTTGTCGCGGGCCCGCAGCCGGCTGGTTTCACTGAGTCCTGAGTCCCGAGTCCTCGCGTTTACCTCGTCACGCCGTCACGATCGTCACGCGTCACGGTCTCATACCGGCTCTTCGCCCAGCACCGTGCAGCGCCGGACCACGCGCCGCTGCACCGCCGGATCGTAATCGGTGGCGCGATGCATCAGGCAGCGGTTGTCCCAGACGGTCAGCTCGCCCGGCGTCCAGCGATGCTCGTAGGTGAGATCAGGATGAACGGCGAGCGCGTTGAGTTCGTCGATAAGTGCGCGGCCTTCGTCGTAATCCATTCCGACGATGTATTCGGCGTGATCCCCCAGGAACAGGCACTTGCGCCCGGTGTCCGGGTGCGTGCACACGATCGGGTGGTCCACCGGCGGGACCTCCCGACGCTGCGCTTCGGTCATCGGCTCCTCGCCGTGGCGGCGGGTGCGCGAAAAATCGAGGTTGTGCACGGCGCGCAGGTTCACGATCCGTTTTTTCCAATCCGGGCTCAGGCGCTCGTAGGCGCCGTACATGTCGCAGAAGTGCGTTTCGCCACCTTCTCCGGCGACAACCTCGGCGTAGATGATGGTGGCCTGGCCGGTGACGCGGCGCCACGAACCGTCGGTGTGCCACGCCAGCGTGCCCTTGTCCGGATGCTTCCCGTTCGGGTTGCCGTTCTCGTCGAGGTTGGACAGGCGATACAGCTCGGGATGGCCGTTGGCGTGATACTGGTTCATCACGTGGATCTGCACCTCGCCGAAATGGCGGGCGAATTCCACTTGCCTACCCGGGGGCAGGTCCTGCGTACCGAACAGCAGCACCTGGTATTGCAGAAATGCGTGGTGGATCGAGCGGAACAACGCATCGTCCACTCCACGCGCCAGATCAACTCCGATGATCTCGGCGCCGAACTTCGGCGTCAGCGGCCTGATTTCGAACGGCCAGCGATGCTGCTTTTGAGATTGCACGAGCGTCTCAGGAAATGGAATACGAAAGAATAGACTCTATACCAATCGCAGTAACCAGCTTGGCTTGGGTGAGGTAGCCGGCCCTCGGCCGGCCATTCCTTCATCCTTCATCCTTCCGCCTTCATCCTTGCCGTTCTTCGCGCCCTTTGCGTCAACGCTCTCAATGCCGGCCCTCGGCCGGCCATTCCTTCATCCTTTGCCTCCGGCGTAACCTTGATCCGAGCTTCGCACGGCTAAAGGTTAGCCTACGCCGCAACAAGCCCTCCGGGCGTGTTGTCGCCTTCATCCTTGCCGTTTTTCAGTCGTTTATCGCCGCGTAAACCAGTTGCTTGAACAACCGGCGGTAGTACGGGCGCATCGGACCGGGAGCCTGCACCATATACACCGCGACGATTTCTTCCTTCGGGTCCACCCAGAAATACGTCCCGGCATAACCGCCCCACATGAACTCGCCCGCCGAGCCCGGCAGCGCCGCGATGCCCGCGCCCTGGCGCACCGCAAACCCGAGCCCGAACGTGTATCCCGGCGTGCCGAGCAACAGTTCGCCCGGCGTGAACGGTGCCGCGATGCGCGTGCCGAGGTGGTCGGAAGCCATCAGTGCCACCGAGCTGCGGCTCAGTACCCGGATGCCGTCGAGCTGGCCGCCGTTGAGCAGCATCTGCGAAAAGCGCAGGTAGTCCGCCGCGGTGGACACGCCTCCCGCTCCGCCGGAGTCGTTGGCAGGCACTGCCGATACGTCCATCAGGTTGCTCGCCTTGCCGGTGGCGGCGTCGGCCACAAGCGGTTCGGCGAGCCGGCCGAGCTTTTCCTTCGGCACCCAGAAGGCGGTGTCGTTCATCTTCAGCGGCTTGAACAGGCGTCTGTCGAGAAAATCCGCCAGCCGCTCTCCGGATCCCGCCTCGACCACGCGACCGAGCAAGTCGCTCGCCAGGCTGTATTCCCAGACCGTGCCTGGTTGGTGCGTCAGCGGCACCTTCGACATGCGCTCCACCTGTTCCGCCGGTACCAGGTCGCGCGAGTCGAAGTCGATGGTGGTCTTGTAGATGCCGGCTTTGCCCAGCGCTTCTTTCACCGGCGCGTTCTGCGTCAGCTCGCCGTAGGCCAAGCCTGCGGTGTGACGCAGCAGGTCCTGCACCGTCATTTCGCGCTCCGCCGGGACCAGCGTGTACGTGACCCGGGCGAATTCGGCATCGGACTTTGCCGCGCTGACCTGCAGGTTTCTCATCGCCGGAAGAAACCTGGAGACCGGATCGGTGAGCTGCATCCTGCCGTCCTCGACCAGCATCATGGCGGCGACCGAGACGATTGGTTTGGTCATCGAATAAATGCGGAAGATCGCGTCCTTCGGCATCGGCTTGCCGGTTTCCTTGTTTTGCAGCCCGATCGCATCCGAGTACACCAGCTTGCCCTTGCGCGCCACCAGGAACACCGCACCGGGCAGCTTGCCCTGGTCGATTTCCTTCCTGAAGGTTTCCGAGATGCGGCCGAGCTTCTGCGCCGACATGCCGACCGATTCGGCCGAAGCCGCGGGAAGGCCCTGTGCCCGGGCGGCGGCAAAAGTGAAAAGGGCGGCGACGGAAAGGATTGCAGCGCAAAGGGCTGCGGTGGTGATGCGTCTGGCGCTCATACAGATTTTCCTCAATCGTGAATGCTGTGTTGCCGGAAGGTAAGTCGGACGCCGGGACGGTGTCAATTCGGCGAGCCCCGCGGACTGCGGGGCTTCTCAGCGCAAAGTAAAGCCAACCTTCTTGCCACAAAGCATACAGAGGACACAGAAAAAAACGAGTGCTGTGTGCCGCGTGCTGTGTGCTGCGAAAAAACCAGCCGGCCGATAGCCGGCCACAAGAGCTTTCAACGCAAAGGCCGCAAAGGTACGCAAAGGAAAACCAAACTCTTTGCCACAGAGTACACAGAGAACACAGAGGATAAGCGAGATGATTCTGCCATGCTGACCGGCGAGTATCCCAGCGGCCGTGTTTCTGCCATTTTCACACCTGGGGTTTCTTTGTAGCACTCGGCACGCAGATCCCGCCACTTGCCGTTCCTTCATCCTTCATCCTTCCGCCTTCATCCTTGCTCTTCCCTGCGTCCTCTGCGTCAACGCTCTTGTGGCCGGCCCGTGGCCGGCTTGTCTCGGCTGCCGGGAAAATAAAAAGGACCCGCCGTTGCGACGGGCCCCTCAATTCACTTTCATGCCTGCAGGAACTGCGTTCCCAACCAAGCCTGCCGGCTTCTTGTCGTGGCGCCTGCGCGGGGCGAGGGGCGCGGCGTCTGCTCGCCGCCACGCCCCCCATTACCCCGGTATCAGGCAGCCAGGTTGTGCTTCGAGATCGGCAGATCCAGGATGCGCTTGCCGGTCGCCGCGAAGATTGCGTTGGTCAACGCAGGAGTAAACGGCGGCACACCCGGTTCGCCCACGCCACCCGGCGGGAAGTTGCCGGCGGCATTGAGGATGTGCACGTGAATCTCACGCGGAGCCTCCGGCATACGCACCATCTGGTAGTCGTGGAAGTTGCTCTGCTCGATGGCGCCGTCTTTGGCGGTGATGCTACCGTACATTGCGCCGGTCAGGCCGTAGATGGAGGCACCTTCCATCTGCGCCCTCACGCGTTCCGGGTTGATCACCAGCCCGGCATCGCAGGCCACATCGACGCGCGGGATGGAGATCTTGCCGTCCCTCGACACCTGCACGCGCACGGCAGTGGCCACGTAAGTGGTGAAGCTGCGATGCACGGCGACGCCGATGGCTTCACGATCCCCGAGCTTCTTGCCGTAACCCGACTTCTCCGCCGCGACCTTGAGCACGTTCTTAAGTCTCGCCGTCATGATCGGATACTCGTCGTAGGTCTGGTCGTAGTTCCAGTAGTCGGTGTTCGACAGATCCAGAACGCGATCCGGCCCGAGCAGATCCATCAGGTACTGGTACGGGTCCTTTCCGGCCGCATACGCCATCATGTTCGCCATCGAGTTCTGCGCGAACGCGTGCGGGATGTTGTTGACCGAACGCAGCCAGCCGATCCGCACGTGCGCCTTTGCCTTGCCGTTTTCCAGCGTCAGGTTGGGGATGTTGTACGGAACTTCGAGGAAACCGAGCGACAGCTCGATCTTGTGGCCGTACTGCGGGTCATCCTTCTCGAACGAGGACCAGATGGTCGGGAACACCGTGCGGTGGTGGTAGGCAATCGCCTTTCCGCTGGCGTCCAGGCCCGCCTTGACGTGCTGTGCGCACACCGTGTGGTAGTAGGCATGCTGGATGTCGTCCTCGCGCGACCAAGTGACCTTGACCGGCGTACCGCCCAGCATTTTCGACAGGATTGCCGCTTCTGCCGCGAAGTCGGGCTTCGACTTGCGACCGAATGCACCACCCAGCAGAGCTACGCGGGAAGTGACGTTGGCTTCGTCCAGGCCGATCGCCCCGGCTACGGTTGCACGCGCGGCCTGCGGGTCCTGGCAGGAAGACCAGACTTCACACTTGCCGTCCTTCACCACGGCGACCGCGGACGGCGGTTCCATGGTGGCATGGGCGAAGTGCGGCACGTAGAAGGTCGCTTCGAGCACTTTCGCGGCGCCTTTCAGTGCCGCGTCGGCATCGCCTTCCTTGCGCACCACCTTGGCGTCGGACCCGTTGCGCGCTTCCTCCTCCATCGCCTGGCGGAACGGCTCGGAGTTGTACACCGCGTTCGGGCCCATGTCCCACTCGATCTTCAGTTTCTTGCGGCCTTCGTTCGCGGCCCAGGTGTTGTTGGCGATCACCGCAATCCCGCCCAGGGTGTTGAACACGATCGGCGGCTGGTTCTGCGGGATCTCCACCACCTTCTCGACGCCCGGCACCTTCATCGCCTCGGAGGCATCGAAGGACTTCACCTTGCCGTAGGTTACCGGGCAGTGGTCGACCACCGCGTACTTCATGCCGGGGACCTTCACGTCGATGCCGAAGGTGGCCTTGCCCACGACCATGTCGGCATTGTCCACGCCGACGATTTCCTTGCCGATGTAGCGCCATTCCTTCGGGTCCTTGAGTTGGACGCGCTTCGCATCCGGCACCTTCAGGGTAGCGGCGATCTCGACCAGTTCGCCGTAATCCGCCGACTTCTTGGTGGGCAGGTGCACGACCTTGTGGTTCTTGGCCTCGACTTCGGTGACCGGCACGTTCCACTTGATCGCGGCGGCCTGCTCGAGCATCGCGCGCGTGGTAGCGCCGAATTCGCGCATGCGCTTGAAGTTGTGGCGCACGCTGCGCGAGCCGTCGGTGTACTGATTGCCGTACATCTTGTCGCCCACCGCCTGTTCGACCTTGACGCGGCTCCAGTCGGCTTCAAGCTCGTCGGCGAGGATCATCGGCACACTGGTACGGACGCCCTGGCCCATTTCGGAGCGGTGCGCAATGATCGTCACCGTGCCCGACTTGTCGATGGAAACGAACACGTTGGGGCTCAATGTGCCCATCGCCGCATCCGCGTTGCCGATGCCGCCCAGTCCGGAGAAAGGCCCGGTCTTGGCGACCGGCGCCATCTGCAGTCCGACCACAAAGCCGGTCGCGGCGGCGCCTTTCAGGAAGTCCCGGCGGCCGGGTTTGCTGACATTCTGTATCCAGTTATTCATGATCTCACCCCCGCAGCTTCTTTGATCGCCGCGCGAATCCGCGTGTAGGTGCCGCAGCGGCAGATGTTGCCCGACATGGCGCCGTCGATATCCGCATCGGACGGCTTGGGCGTGCTCTTCAGCAACGCCGCGGCCTGCATGATCTGGCCGGCCTGGCAGTATCCGCACTGAGGCACGTTGTTCTTGACCCAGGCTTTTTGCAGCGGATGATCGCCGTTCCTGCTCAGGCCCTCGATGGTGACCACGGGGCCCGACACCGAACCAACCGGCAGTGCGCAGGAGCGCATCGCCATGCCGTTGACGTGGACCGTACAGGCGCCGCACTGCGCCATGCCGCAGCCGAATTTTGTTCCGGTCAGACCCAGCGTGTCCCGAAGTACCCAGAGCAAGGGCATCTCTGCGGGGACGTCCACCTGCTGCGCCTTCCCGTTGACGTTAAGGGAAATTGCCATGACCTCTCCTCCCGACTGATGATGAAAAAAACGCGACCCACCGAAAGCCCGAATCGCATACCGGCGCCCATAGTTGTTCTTGTGGGCATAAGCACTGCTAAGGACTGCCGCCGGAAAGATCTCCGCAAGCGTGGCGGTCAGCAAAAGTAGTCCGCCTGAAAATCGGCCCGGCAATCCTGTGAAAACACACCCTATGGCAGTTGAAGCGGGGATGGTGAAGCGGCAACGCGACCGGTGCAAACCAGCCGGCAATCCGCAGCAACAATCGCGGAAACTTCGGAGAGAATGCCGGCATTGCGCCTGGACAGCGCAACGTGAATCGCCGGATGTTTCCTCCTCCCGGGACGGGCTTCGAGACCCTTTAGTTCCTGCCGGATTGCGGGATTCGATTTTGTTGCTGCCCCGCTTCCTGCTATGGAAGCCAAATTAACACTTTGCCGCGGCCTTGAACAGATTTGCCGGGAGAGATTTATCGCCGAGTTGCAGGGTTTGGAACGGCAAGCGTATTGCGCCGCAATAAAAGCGCCGCCAGCCGGCCTAAGGCCGTCAATAAGAGCGCAGACGCAAAGGAAAACAAGATCAAGATTGGGAGTGACCAGACACTTAATCTCTTGCTTCATCCTTCATCCTTGCGTTTCCCAGTCCTGATATCGTGAGCGCTATGAAAGCCGGCCGAATAGTCAGCAGCCTGCTTGCCGCCGCAGCGCTTTGCCTCGCGGCCGCGGGTACCCGCGCGGCGGAGCCGTTTTCCCTCGGCGGGCATACGCTCGGCCTGCCTTACGATTCGGTCCTGGACGATCCCGCATACGACTGCGAAAGCCTGGCCGGGTGCTTTCTGTTTTCGGCCTGTGCCTACAAGACGACCGGGCCGGTTGCCTTCAAGGGCGCGCCGATCGATGGCCTGACGCTGTATTTCACCGGCGAGCGGCTCTCCGGAATCTCAGCCGGTTTCCAGGAGAGCGGGTTCGATCAGGTGGCGGAAGCGCTCGCCCAGGAATATGGCCCAGGCACCATCGAGGCCGGGAAAGTCGACGTCGGGGCAACTTCGTCGAGTGCCGTACTCGTCTGGCGGCAGGGCAGCAAATTGCTGCGCCTGGAGCGATCGAGCAAGGCCGGCCGCTCCTCGGTCATCGTCGCCGAGCGCAGTTTCATCAGCGAACTGGTAGAGCCGTGACGAACGTGACGGCGTGACAGGAAAGACCTGGTGTCAAGTACTGCGTACTGAGTACTGCGAGAGAAACAGCGTTTGGCGACTGAAAAGCCCGTCGCGTCCTTTGCATTGAACGCGTTTCGGTTTTGACCTTACTCCCTTTGTCCTCTGCGTCCTTTGCGTCAACGCTCTTGTCGCCGGCCAACGGCCAGCAGGTCAGTCTCTCATCCCGCTTCGGGCGACTTCAACAAGACGCCGTGATCAATGTTCACCACAGTGAAGCGTCTGCGTCAGGCGTTCAGGATGGCGGCGCCGATTATCACTTCGACCGCATGATCCTGGCGGTCGTCGATCAACGGAACGATTTTGTCGGGGCGCTCGACGCCATCCACCGTCACGCGCATCGCGTCGCTCTGCGC
>DASYUW010000254.1:0-5253 GCA_036000845.1 Burkholderiales bacterium | reverse complement strand
AAGGTGGACACCGTCGCCTGCAGGTTCATCGGCTCCGACAGGTTGGTCGTGACCTGCTGCAGGGCGTGTGCCGCGGTGGCTAGTACAAGACTCATTACAGCCACTACCGCCAGCGCTACCTGCCTTTTCAAGTTGGTAAAGTTCATATTCGATCTCCTTCCAAACTAAAAATGAGAATGTTTTTGAAGTTCACTGCGGATGGTCCGAAACTGCTTGCCTGCTCGGCGGTCTGCCATGAAAAAATGGAGACGGCGAACCGCCGCGCATTGCGCGGATTGTGTAAGTAAGAGCATGGACGCAACGCGCCGCATAGCGTGCGCCGAGATCTATGACGCCTGCGTTAATCGATCAAAACGACGTGTGGTCTTATCAGACCAGAATAGGAGTGAAGCCTGCGCCGATCAGATCAGGCTTTGGTGATGGTTGATCCGATCGGATCAACAGATGATCTCGCTGCGCAGAACCGTTTCGCCCGCGAGCCGCGCTCGCCACGAGATGGTCGCGGCCGGCTGCTTTTCGTCGAACCGTCTCGATACCCAGCCGAGGATTGGAGTGGTGCTGCCAAAATGAACTTGCGTGGACGCCCCCTCGGCCTGCGGGAGCTTGAGGAAAAGCGTCCTTCCCCCCTGGCTCAGCGCGTAACCGCCGGCGACAGGATCGACCTGGCACTGCTCGCTGCAATGGAATGAAAGCCTGACGTCGTGCTCCCCCGCCATCTGCAGTGTGTCTTCGATGACCACGCGCCGCGCCGCCTTGTCGAGAGAGATCCACCGCCGGTGCATCACCGGATCGGCGAGCCGCGTGTAGCCGTCATGCCAGCCAGCGAACACGTCCCTTTCGGCGGTACTCGACCAGAGGCTGCAGCCGGCGCGCGCCCTTTTCATCCACATCAAGTTGCCGCCGGATTGCGATTGGTCCTTGCCGTCGATGCACACGGTGTTATGGGCGATCGTGCCGCGAAAATACCACCGCCATCGGCTTTGCGTGTGGTAGGCGTAGGTTCCAGGGTCGATCAGGAACTCCATGCCGCCGACCGACAACGTAAATGCGAGGGCGTCGGCATGGCCGTGGGCGGCGATACTCAAATAGCCCACCGGACCCGCATCGGCGATCAGGCGGATCTCGTTTTCGGTCTCGAAATCGCAACCGAGTATGTAATAGCCGCCTTCGGGAAACGCTTGGCGCGCCGGCAGCCGCACGTCTGCCGTACTCAGCGCCTGAAACAGCGCGTCGGCCTCGTCGCCCAATAGCCAACGCGTCTTGTCGTCGAGCGCGCCCGCCTTGCGTTTGAAGTCGCCGCTCTTGAACAGTATCGCCGCTGTCGCCAGCAGAGATCGATAGGGTGAAATGTCGTCGCCCTGGGCAAACCTTACGACTCGACCATCATCGGCATCGCCGAACATCGGTACATTACCGCCCACGTCCATGATCGAGGCGAGATACTCGAGCATGGTTTCAATGCGCGTTTCGTACGCGACGGAGAACCACTGTCCGTTCGCCTTGCCGGCGAGCAGGCACTGCAGCAACAGATCGAGCACGAACTGCTGGTACCACACGGCTTGCTCCCGGTTGACGCCGTCGGGGGCATTCTGCAGCAGTGCTTCCCTCTCCAGAATCGCCTTCGCTGTCGCAAGCCAGTCACGCGTGCGTTGCCAATGGGGCCAGGTGAGGGCAGCGATGAACAGGCCGGCCGCTTCGCCGATGAGGTGGTTGTTGGCAGAGGAGTGAAGGGAAAAGTAACCCCGCACGAACTCTCCATGCTGATAGATCGATTCCAGCCAGCGTTGCCAAAACCGCGCACCCCTGGTCTGCCGGAACAGCGTCGAGCGCGCCCCAACCAGGAGTTGCCAGGTAACAGACCAGTTGATCAGCCTGATCGCAACCTCGAGCGCGCTCGACCAGTTGGGGCCCCTGCGGTAGGGACATGCGGTAAACCAGCTCTCCAGATGCTGCCGGATAACGTTGAAATAGCGCACATTGCCGCTCAGCGCATAGGCCTGCGCCAGCGTCACCAGATGCAGATGGCGATTGACTTCCCAGAGATACTTGATGTCTCCGGCCAGTTGCGGGTTACGGTAATCGATCAATTTGCCAAAGAGGAGCGGCGCCTCGACGCCGGTCTTTGGATCCCGGTTCCAGCGCGGCGGCGATCCGAGATCGACGCCCCTCAAGGCAAAAATGTCCAGCTTGCCGGCCGCGATGCGGTCGGCGGCGGCGAGGTATTGCGCGGCATCGACTCTCGCGGTGGCATGTACCCAGGGACGGGGTGCAGCTGCGAGGTCCGGCGCTGGAATGCTCTCTGAGCCGATCAGTCCGGCGCGCTCCGCAAGCATTGCCAGAACCCGCAGAATGCGATGACCGATCTCCGCAGGCGTCATGAAGCGCAAGCGGTTGATGCACCATAGGGAACGTTCTTTCGTCCTCACGCGGCCCGCACCGGGCTGGCGTGGGCACCCGGTTTCCACCAAATTATGTCCTTGCATATCGCCCGTTGCCAAATGTCGAGGTTCAGAAGCAGCTTCTAGCAGCTTGTCCCGGTTTTTCCCGCAATCAGGTGATTCGGCCACAACCCTGACCCAGGACTCGGGCGCCGTAAGGCCCCGGTGATCGGCATCCCGCCATGGAGGTAATGCATCAAGGAGTCTCGCGTCTCGCCGCAGAATGCGGAATGCAAATCCGGGATGATCTAACTGCCCGTCTGGCGGAAGATGCTTGTGTTGCACAAACCCCACACCGCAAGTTGCCGGATAACCATGGCGCGATTTCCGCTACCGAACGGTCGGGGACTGAGAAACGCGCAACTCGGTACACACCTCCAAAGCCATGCGGTGCGCGCTCACCAAGCTGCGCCACGTTTGAGGACAGCTTAGAAGGAGTTGTTGACGCTGATGATGCGCCTGGTACCTGCCGAGTAGTCCGGTCGGACCCGCAGACGGTCACGCGGCGCAGCACGACATTCCCTTCGAGACGGGTCTGCCATGGTATGAGGGGCTGGTCGCGTCTCGTCGAACGATGTCGGTAGTTGGTGAGCGCACGACCGACCGATTGGAGCGTCCCTTGCCTTCTCGACAGGGCAATTCGCGGCGCTGCGCGCACGATGTTACTGAGCCGGTGGCGCACTTTGGCGATTCTGTCGTTTATCAATGACAGCCTTTTCCTGAAGGCAAACAAGCATATGGTGGTGACATTCGCGACAGGTTGTCGTGATGCAACGACCAAATCAAGAAACTCCCTAAACAATATCTTCTATCTATTTAATTTAACGCACTTATTCAAGATGGCGCGGAGATTGCACTTAGACGCAGTATCGGGTTGTATTAGAGGGTCACAGATATGCGCTATGGCGTCGCTGCACCTGTTAATCACGGTGTTACTCTTCCAGTCTCCACCTGCGGTGAGAGGGATAGGAATTTTTCCAAGAATCTTGCTGTTCTTATGATCGTGACAGGCCGCCGGTTCATGGCCATCTCGAACAGCCGGGATCTTGTTATGTTGAAGTCAATCCTTGTGGCGATCGGTTTTCTCCTCGTTTCGGTCGCCGGCAATGCGGATGTCTACGTCTGGCGCGATGCCAAGGGCGTCCTGAATTATTCGGATACGCTTCCGCCGGCGGGCGCGCGCGACGTCAAGATACTCAGAGTTCCCGGACAGAAAGGCGTAAGCGGTGGCACGATTCGGGCGGAAACGCGACAGCAAGGCCCGGCTACAGCCGGTGGTGCCGCTACCGGATCCCGGCGTTCGGCTCCAAGCGCGCCGACGACTGCGGCCGGTGGCGCTCCGTCTTCCGGCGGTGCCGGTGGAGCAGGTGGAGGTGGGGGTGCTGGTGGAGTAGCTGGAGGCGGCGGCGGCGGTGGAGCAGCTGGAGGTGGCAAATCGGCGCCCGGTGGCGGGACCACGGCTGGCGGTGGCGGCACCGCAGCCGGGGGCGACACGTCCACCTCGGGTGGCACGACCACCGCCGGGGGCGACACGTCCACTTCGGGCGGCACGACCACCGCCGGGGGCGACACGTCCACCTCGGGTGGCACGACCACCGCCGGGGGCGACACGCCCACCTCGGGCGGCACGACCACCGCCGGGGGCGACACGCCCACCTCGGGCGGCACGACCACGGCCGGGGGGGACACGCCCACCTCGGGCGGCACGATCACGGCCGGGGGGGACACGCCCACCTCGGGCGGCACGATCACGGCCAGCGGCGGCACGTCCACTCCTTGTGCCAATCCAGCGGGTGGATACGAAGGGTTCGGCAGAAATACAACGGGCGGCGCCGGCAAACCGGTTTATCGCGTGACCAATCTCAACGACTCGGGCTCCGGCAGCCTGCGCGACGCGATTGCTCAAGGCAATCGCTGTGTGGTGTTCGATGTCGCGGGCACGATATCGCTCTCGAGCGCGCTTCTCGCGCGGGGCGCGAATATCACCATCGACGGCTTTACCGCGCCCGCTCCCGGCATCTCGCTGACCAACTGGGGCTTCGACTGGCACGGTCCTAATCGGGGCGTGGCCAACATCATCGCGCGCGGTCTCCGCATACGCGGTACCGTTTACCCCGAGGACCTCGGCGCAGACGGATTCCAGATCGTCGGCGTGAACAACTTCGTGATCGATCATGTATCAATAGACCAATGGGGCGATGGTTCCATCGACATTGCCAGCTCGAGCAATGGAACGGTTCAGTGGAGCATTTTCGGCAAAGGGAAAGGCGACTCGCCTAAATCCATGTTGATCAAATACAAGACGACCCGCATCAGCCTCCACCACAACCTGTTCATCAACTCGCTCGACCGGCATCCCTACATCGCCTGGACCGACAACGCCGCCGAGACTCCGACCGAGATCGTCGCCGACGTGCGCAATAATCTGGTGTGGAATTACGGCTGGACGGGAATCTCGGTAAGGCATCGCAGTTGGGCGAACGTCGTGAACAACTACTTGTTTTCCTCCGTTCCCTTAGCCTCTGATGCCATTCACGCCTTGTACGTCATAGAGGAAGGGGTCGCTTACGCCAACGGCAACTACAGCCCGACCGGACTGAACATCAATGCGATGGGCAATCGCGCTACGCCGTTCCCGGCGACTGTGCCCACGACTACCGACGCTGTCACGGCAGCGCATCAGGTTGTCAGTCAGGCTGGCGCTCGAGGCCCCAAATTCAGTCTCGACTCTGCTGACCTGAACTATATCGGCCAAATTCTGCTGACACCGCTGCAATGAGTGCTCCCCGTCATCGGAAACTGATAGCGCAATGCA
>DASYUW010000253.1:0-6373 GCA_036000845.1 Burkholderiales bacterium | reverse complement strand
TGCCGCTGGCAAACCCGCCAAGGTGGCCATCGTAGCGTGTATGCGCAAGATCCTGATCATCCTCAATGCCATGGTCAGAACCCACAGTCGTTGGAATGAGCATCTCGTTATCAGTTAACAACACGGTTGCTCCGCGGTGAGGGTTTCTTTATGCCCTCCTGCGGACGCACCAGGCGTCCGTGGATGTCTCCCAACCAGCCAAAGGAAAAAAATGATTCACGTCATCGCTACAGTCGAACTCGCGCCCGGAACAAGGGAGAAGTTTCTGTCCGAATTCCACAAGATCATCCCCGAGGTGCGCGCCGAGGCCGGCTGCATCGAGTATGGCCCGGCCGTTGATGCCGACACCGACATCTCGATCCAGTTCAGGATCGGCGCGGACAAAGTGGCGGTGATCGAGAAATGGGAGAGCGTCGCGGCGCTCAAGGCACACGGCGTCGCGCCGCACATGCAGGCCTACCGCGCCAGGGTGAAGCACTTCGTCAAAAGCATGGAACTGAGGGTGCTGACGCCGGCCTGAGTTGGCGGCGGCAGCGGCTTGACCTGTTAGCCTGTGCGGTGTTACGTTAGTAATACTTTTTCGAAAATTCCCATGTCCGCACCCACCACGCTCAAACTTCCGGAAAACTTGAAGAAACGGATCGCGCCTTTGGCCGAATCCACCGGCAAGACACCGCACGCATGGATGATCGAGGCACTTGAAATACAGACCGCACTAGCCGAAAAGCGAACGGCCTTCGTGGCTGATGCGCTGGCTGCGGAGAAGGACGTCGAGCGCTCGGGCAGGGTCTATCGCCTGCAGGACGTAAAACGTTACATGGGCGAACTTTCCCAAGGCAAGAAGGTTAAGCGACCGAAACCTGTCAAGTGGTAACGGGGGCCCATGGCGGCAGTTGCCCTCTCGTCGCACGCACTGTCCGATCTTGAGCGACTGCGTGGCTTTCTTCGAGATGCAGACCCCTCCTCCGTAGACCCGACCGTCGAGTTGATCCTCGACGCCCTGGGTGTCCTTGAGCACCACCCGCTGATTGGTCGTCCCGCCGAGTCCGGTCTTCGCGAGATGGTGATTTCGCGGGGTAAGACAGGATACATTGGACTGTACCGATACGACGATGCGCGCGACCGCGTACTCGTCCTCTCGATTCGCCATCAGCACGAGGCCGGTTATATCTGACGGTAGTTGCCGTTATCGCCCCGCACACCATCTGTTTCGTCACTTCGTGTCGGGCCGCTGCATTTGTTTCGACAGCCGCCACGCCATCCAAGCGAGCACCGCCACGCCCGCGAACAGCGCCGCCCACAATCCCCATTTCTTGACGTCGATCCGTTGGCGCGCGGCGGATTCGCCGGCGAATTTCTGCGCCGGGCCCGTCGAAGCCACGGACATCTGCGGCTCCTGATCGGTGCGCCAGCCCGGTACCAGGGTCTCGATGCCGAGCGATCCGGCCTGCGCTTTCGAATTGCCATAGGCCATCCGGAACGGTCCGCTGCCTCGCGCCGTGAAAACGATCTCGCGCGGCGTCCAGCCTACTCTCACTATCAGCGATCCCGAGCCGATGCCGCCGGCCGCCGGGTCCACGCGCAGCATCCAGTAGCGATGTGAATTCACGCCGACCGCGATGTCCGGGCTGACCAGCTCGCGCCCGTTCTGCTTCAGGCGATAGACCACCGCGCGCGTCACCGGCATCCACTTGTCCTCGGGCTTGCCCCTGGACAGAAACTGGATCGGCACGATGGTGTTTTCCTGCGGCAGCCGCAGCGCGAGCCGATCCACAGGAAACCTGCCACCGAGATCTGCAAGATACTCGTCGGGCTTGCCGGCATCCAGCGTCGCAACGACCTCCTTCCAGGAACGCTCCGGCTGCGCATGCTGCTCCGGCGACAATCCCGCGATTGCCGTCAGTTCGATGGCCTGCGCCGGATCGGTCCACATCAGACGCAGGTATTTCGCCTTTAGCGACCGGTACTCGATCGCCTTGCGTTCCAGACGCCGGCCGGCGTGCGCGAGCGCACCCAGCGGCGCATCCGCGGCCAATATGGTCCAGTGCTTGAGATCGTCTCCCGCTTCGAGACGCGCGGAGACCAGGCGGTCGGCTGCCGCCCTCCCCCAGTCCATTTCGATGCCGTTCAGCGGCGTCTTCAGCACTGAAGCGTCGATCAGATAGCCAAGCAGCGCCTGCGGCCCGGCCTTCGCCTGGCGTGAACTCAGCCTCACGCTGACCTTGCCGCCGCTCTTGTCGAAACTCAGATCGAGATCCTCGGACCGGGCGTCACGCGGACCCCGCAGGGGAAAAATCGCCAGCGCGACCGGTGCCGGCTTTTCCATGGTGCGCTCGACCGGACGAAACGCATAAGGCACCACTTCACCGGCGCCGTTGAATACGCGCAGGTCGCGCAAGTCGGGAAATGCCGCCGCCTCGTAAACCGCTTGCGGGATTGCGACCCGGTACAGCGCGTCTCCGCCCAGTCCTTCAATCGGCACCGCAAACGCAAAGTCCCCCGGCGATTCCGTGGCGGTGGCCGCGAGACTAACCGCGGCGAGGATGGCGCATATCAGGGCTTTCATTCTTAAGACCTCACCATAGAGACACAGAGCCTCTGTGGTTCCATGATACTTTCGAATTTCATGCGCGCTCCGCCTTCTTCGGCGGCAGCGGTGCGAAGTATCCGATCACCAGCATCAGGACGCCGACGGCAATGAACGACACGATTCGTTCGACCCCGCCCACTTTCGCCAGATCCACCAGGAACAGTTTAACCACGACGGCTGCCATCAGCCCGGCCCCGGAGAACCAGAGCACGCGCAATCCCCGGCGATGCGCCCATAGCATGGCCACCAGCGCCAGCACGGTCCAGAAGATCGACAGCGACGCCTGTGCCAGGTCCGAGCGGAGCATCGCGTCAAGCTGGTAGGGAATGCCGGCCCAATGATGCAGCGTGCGCAACAGCACGCCGTTGAGGAAAATGAATGCCGCGCCGCCGAGAGCCACCCGTGGCCAAGATTCCGGTATCTCCTCGGCACTGCCGATGCCGTAGCCTGCCAATCCTCTCCACCACATGGCCAGGCAGGCAAAAGCCAGCAATTGCGCGATGTCGAGCGGATTCAACAGCGGCACATAGGCCAGCGGCTCGGGGTTGCCGTCGTTGCCGAAGTTGGCGTATACCGTCCAGCCCAGCAGGAATGCGGCGAGCGGCATCGCGCCGATCCATAGATAAGCTTTCCGATAGCGCATCACCGGCCACGCGATCGCGTGGCCCTTGAGTGCCAGCGTCGCGAGCAAGCCACCGGGCACAAGCGCCCAGGCGATCAGCGGCCATACATACCGGCCCTCGACGACATGATCGATCTGCCAGCCTATTTCCCAGGCACCCACCGCCGCCAGCAGCCATACACCGCTCGCATGCAACACGGTCATGTAATCGCCCTCGGTTTGGTCATGCCGCCGCAGAATCCACAAATGGAACAGCAAGGCAACCGGCCATGCCAGCAGGCCGAATCCGGCAAGCGGATGCCGGTGCGGATACCCGACGACATTCACGCAAAAGATGAGCAGCAAGAGCGGCATGAGCGCCAGCGCGGGAAAGCGCGCCAGCGCCCATCCACGGCCCCATAACGCGCTGAACGCGGCGCACGTGCCGGTGACGAACAGCAGCGATGCATTCAGCTTTTCCTCGAAAGGCACGTGCCGGTCGATCTCGTGCAGACCGCCGAAAGTCCACCAGGCCAGGCCCCAGACAAACACGATGATCGACGCCTGCATTTCGAAAAGACCGGCTTTGTCGGAGTGGCGTTCAAGGGTCCAGTTGGAAAACAGCGCCGCGCCGGCGATTAATACACATCCGAGATAGAAGCTGTTGAGGATCGGCGTGTCGCTGAAGCTCCGGCCGGCATCCACGACGAAGGCGATGCCGGCCGCGAGCTGCAGCAGCAGGCCGAAGGCACGCGGCAGCCTTCTGCCCTGCCTCACACCGACCCAGTACGCAGCCGCGCCCTCGAGCGCCCAGGCCGCCGACGTCCAGCGGCCGTCAAAGGCGAGCGGGATCGCCAGCGTCGCGAAAATCACGCCCAGCGCGAGGAACGCCTCGACCAGCATGCGCAGCGTTTCTGCGTGGCGGCGATAGAGTACCGAGGCCAGAACCAGATAGATCGCGGACGCTGCGACCGCACTCCACGCGGCGCCGTACTCGATGTCGTGCACCAGCCGGCTCTGCAGCCCGAACCCGACCAGCGGGGTACCGAACACGATGGTGCTGTCGACGTAATGCCGGAGTTGCGGCGCCTGCCTCAACGAGAACAGCACCGCGATCGCAAGGTATTGCAGGAAGAACAACAACAGAAAAGGCTCGGTGCTCTCGAACAGCTCTGGCCGGTAGAAGCGCGCGCCCCAGATGGCGCCGATGCCGAAAGTGAAGACAAATCCAAGTACGTTGAGCGGACGCCACGCCCGGTACAAAGCGATTCCCAGAACACCGGCATTGAGCACGGCGTAATAGCTGAAAAGCATCACATGGCTGCCGGCCCCGGTCGATGCGAGCACCGGGGCCAGGAAGCCGCCCGACACGCCCAGCACTGCCAGCGACAACGCGTTCTGGAGCACCGCGAGTACCGCCGATAGGACCGCGATGGCGACGAGCACGAAGAACGCTGCCTCGCCCGGAATCAGGCTGAACAGGCGGAACGCGCCGAACACGGTGAGATAGAGGAGTCCGACACCGCCGCCCTGCATTGCCAGCGCATAGACGGGCTTGCGCCCGCGCAAGCGCCAGCCGATGACGAGCATCACGGCAGCGCCCAGCGCCACCCCGACCAGTCTCACCTCGATGGGAACGTGAGTGTGCTCGTAGGCGTACTTGAGCAGGAAGGCCACGCCGAAGAAAAGCACCACCACGCCGACGCGCACCAGCGCGTTGCCGCCGGTCAGCCAGTTCCATGCGCGGTCGAAGAATGAAGGCTCGGCCGGCTGTGATGAAACCGGCTCGGCGTAAACCGGTTCGGACGCTGCCTGTTCGGCCACAGTTTGCCCGAAACGGTCCCCCGCGCCGATCGGTTGGTCTTGTACGGGCGCAATTTCTTCCGTCACCAGTTGCGGAATTACTAAGGGCGTCTCCGGAGTGGCTAGCGCACTCTCAGGCGCGGGCTGGGAAACGCCCGCGGGCATCGACGTCCCGGGTGCCTGGGACGACTTCTGGCGCAGTTCGCGGACCGCGGCTTCCAGTGCTACGACGCGTGCTTCGATATCCGATCCGCGGGCTTGACCGCGGAGGAAGGAAATGCCGGCGCCGGCGAGGGCCCCGAGCACACCGCCCCAAAGGATTCCGTTGCCGCCAACGAATAGGCTCCCGAGAAGGAGTCCGATAAACAGCCCGACGAACCACATGGCGTCATTCTCCCGTAAACGGCGCGCGTCCAATTGGCCCGGCATCTTTGCATACATCTCGCGGTCCGCCTAGCCCAGCGGCATATTGCGGAACAGGAAATCCGGGCACAAAAAAAGCCGCGCCGGTCGAAACCGGCACGGCTGCGAATTCAGTCCAACGCGATGACGCTTACTTCAGCGGCTTGTACCGTAGCCTCTTGGGCTTGGCGCCCTCTTCGCCCAGCCGCTTCACCTTGTCGGCCTCGTATTCCTGGTAGTTGCCATCGAAGAACACCACCTGCGAGTCGCCCTCGAACGCCAGAATGTGGGAGGCGATGCGGTCGAGGAACCAGCGGTCGTGGGAAATGACCAGGACGCTGCCGGCGAATTCGAGGAGCGCATCTTCCAGCGCGCGCAGGGTTTCCACGTCCAGGTCGTTGGAGGGTTCGTCGAGCAGCAACACGTTGCCGCCGGCGATCAGCGTCGTGGCCAGATGCAGCCGGCCGCGCTCGCCGCCTGAGAGATTGCCGACGACTTTCTGCTGGTCGGGCCCCTTGAAGTTGAAGCGGCCGGCGTAGGCGCGCGACGGCATTTCGAATTTGCCGACGGTGAGGATGTCCTGCCCGTTGGAAATCGCTTCCCACACCGTCTTCTTGTTCGCGAGCGCGTCGCGGCTCTGGTCCACGTACGCCAGCTTGACCGTGGAGCCGAGCACCACTTCGCCGCTGTCGGGTTTCTCCTTGCCCGAGATCATGCGGAACAGCGTGGACTTGCCGGCCCCATTCGGACCGATGATGCCGACGATCGCGCCGGGCGGGACCTTGAAGCTCAGTTTGTCGATCAGCAGGCGGTCGCCGTAGCCCTTGCTCACGTTTTTGAACTCGATGACGCTGTCGCCCAAACGCTCGGCGACCGGAATGAAAATTTCCTGGGTTTCATTTTGCTTCTGGTGCTCGTGGGACGACAGCTCCTCGAAACGAGCAATGCGCGCCTTGCTCTTGGCCTGGCGCGCCTTG
>DASYUW010000252.1:0-12095 GCA_036000845.1 Burkholderiales bacterium | reverse complement strand
AATCGACGTACTGCCGGCGGGAGCGGTGGTGAAGGCCTTCGACATGGCCGACGCCGTCCACAAGGGCACGTTGGACGCCTGCTCCGCCGTGCCCGCCTTCTGGTACAACAAGAACTCGGCGTTGTCGCTGTTCGGTACCGGCCCGGCGCTGGGCCACGACGCCAACACCTTCCTGTCGTGGTACGAGCATGGCGGCGGCAAGACGCTTTACGAAGAGCTGTATCGCGACGTCCTCAAGCTTGAAGTGACGCCCTTCCTGTACGGACCGATGGGAGTCCAGCCGCTCGGTTGGTTCCGCAAGGAAGTGAAGAGTGCGGCGGACTTCAAGGGGCTCAAGTACCGCACCGTGGGCTTGTCTATCGACGTGTTCGCCAATATGGGCGCCTCGGTGGTGTCCATGCCTGGCGGCGACATCGTGCCCGCACTGGACCGTGGCGTCATCGATGCAGCGGAGTTCAACAACCCGGCGGTGGACGCCGGACTCGGTCTGCCCGACGTGGCCAAGATCTGCATGGTGCAGAGCTACCATCAGCCCGCCGAGTGCTTCGAGGTATTGATCAACAGGAAAGTGTTCGACGGCCTGCCAGAGCAGTACAAGACGGTGCTGCGTTATGCGCCCAAGGTCGCGAGTGCGGAGATGACCTGGAAGATCCTCGACGTCTACTCGCAGGCTTACGTTGATCTGCGCGACAAGCGCGCAATCAAGTTCATCGAGACGCCGCGAGACATTCTTCAGGCCCAGCTCGAAGCCTGGGACAAGGTGATTGCCCAGAAGAGCCAGGAGAATCCGTTCTTCGGCAAGGTGCTCGATTCGCAGAAAGCGTACATGCGGCGCGTGATGGGCTACAAGATCAAGTTCGACGTGCCCGCCGATCTCGCCTACCAGCATTTCTTCGGGAAGGCCTGATTCCTACCTCGCGTCCGGTTGCCCGGACGTGAAGGATAAGGCATCGTGAGGAGGTGCGGTGAACGGCTACCTTTTGAGAATTGACCGAATAAGTGCGTGGACGGGAAAAGCGTTCGCGTGGTGCATTGTCGGCCTGACCACCGTGGTCTGCTTCGACGTGGTCGCGCGCTACGTCTTCAACGCGCCCACTCAATGGGGCGGGGACGCGAGCCTCATGCTCTACGGCACACTGTTCATGATGGCGGGAGCGTACACGCTGTCCCGCAACGGTCATGTGCGCGGCGATGTGCTGTATCGCTTCCTTCCCGCGCGGGTGCAGGCGGGCCTGGACCTCGGCCTTTATCTCCTGTTCTTCGTTCCGGGTATCGCGGCGCTCGCCTGGTTTGGCGTCGGGTTCTTCTGGGAGTCGTGGGGATTTTCAGAGAAGTCGCAGATCTCGAGCAGCAACATCCCGATCTATCCGCTCAAGCTCGTGATCCCGCTCGCCGGTGCAGTGCTGCTGCTGCAGGGTGCGGCGGAAATCGCGCGCTGCTTGATCTGCCTCAGGTGGGGGCAATGGCCGCAGCGGCTGCACGACGTGGAGGAGATCGACATCGAGGAACTCAAGGCGGACCTCGATGCCGAGCATCGGAAAGAGCGTAAATGAGGGCGGCTCGCTTCGGACTGGTGTTTCTCGCCCTCACCATCGTGGCCGTCGTGCTCCTGCTTCTCATCCCCGAGCAGATTACCCGCGGGCACCTCGGGCTGCTCATGTTGGGCTTGATCGTGGTGGCGATCCTGCTGGGCTTTCCCACCGCCTTTACGCTCATGGGCCTGGGCATGGTGTTCGGCTTCATCGCGTTCCACCGTCCTGGGCAAGCCTTTTTCTCCAGCCCGATTTTCGACCAGATGGTGCTGCGCACGTTCGGCGTGATGACCAACGACGTGGTCATGTCGGTTCCGTTGTTCGTGTTCATGGGTTACGTCATCGAGCGCACCAGCATTATCGACCGGCTATTCCGCAGCCTGCACGTGACCATGGGGCGCATACCGGGCAGCCTGGCCGTGGCGACCGTGGTCACGTGCACGATTTTCGCCACCGCGACGGGGATCATAGGCGCCACGGTTACGCTGATGGGGCTGTTAGCGCTTCCCCCCATGTTGCGTGCAGGCTACGACGTCAAGCTCGCTTCGGGTGTGATTGCGGCTGGCGGCTGTCTCGGAATACTCATTCCCCCAAGCGTCATGCTGATTCTTTACGGTGCCACAGCGCAGGTCTCGGTGGTTCAGCTCTACGCCGGCGCGCTGTTTCCCGGACTGCTGCTCGCCCTGCTGTACATCCTCTATGTGATTGGTCGGGCGAAGCTCAACCCGGCACTCGCACCGCGGCTTCCCAGGGAAGAGAGCAACGTCCCGATGGGCCAAGCCCTGAAGATGCTGGTCGGTTCATTCGTGCCGCTCGCCGTGCTGATCGTGGCCGTTCTCGGCAGCATCGTCGGCGGCGTGGCGACTCCGACCGAGGCGGCCGCGGTGGGGGCGTTCGGAGCCATCATGCTTGCAGCCGGCTACCGGCGGCTGGATTGGGCACGCCTGAAGGAGTCGGTGTTCCTTACCGCGCGCACCACGGCGATGGTGTGCTGGCTGTTCGTGGGCTCGCAGTTGTTTTCCTCCACTTTCGCACTGCTGGGCGGGCAGGGCATTCTGGAAGGCTGGGTGACAGCGCTGGAGTTGTCGCCGATCGAGTTCTTGATCCTGTCGCAACTGGTGATCTTCCTGCTTGGCTGGCCGCTGGAGTGGACCGAAATCATCGTCATCTTCGTGCCCATATTCCTGCCGTTGCTGGGGCACTTCGGTATCGATCCGCTGTTTTTCGGACTGCTGGTGGCGCTGAACCTGCAGGCCGCCTTCCTGTCACCGCCGGTGGCCATGGCGGCCTTCTATCTGAAAGGCGTGGCACCGCCGCACGTGACCCTGGGTCAGATCTTCCACGGCATGATGCCGTTTATGGCTATCCAGATCGTGGCGATGGTGCTGCTGTACGCGTTCCCGCAGATCGGAATGTGGCTGCCGCGTGTGCTTTACCAGTAGAATTGGAAACTTCAGTGTGAAAAACAAGAGGGGAGAATGATGAAACCCAAAGTTCTGGTTACCCGGGAGGTGTTCGACGAGACCATCGAATTCCTCGCCAGAAGCTTCGATGTGACCTCAAACCAGGCGAAAGTGGACTTCAACCGGGAGGCGATTATCGAGCGGCTCCAGGGCATGGATGCCGCGGTCATTACCACCTCGGATCGCATCGACGATGAGTTTTTGTCGCGCTGCCCGGGCTTGAAAGCGGTATGCAGCGTAAGCGTGGGCTTCAATCACATCGACCTGGACGCTTGCACCCGACATGGGGTGATTGCCACCAATACGCCGGGCGTGCTCACTGACAGCGTTGCCGAGATGGCGCTTTGCCTGACGCTCGCGACGGTGCGCCGGTTGAGCGAAGGTGAGCGGATGGTGCGTGCGAAACAGTGGAAGGGCTCGCACCTCAAGCAGTTGCTGGGACACGATCTGCACCACGCCACGGTAGGGATATGCGGTTTCGGCAGGATCGGCCAGGCGATCGCCAGACGCCTGCGCGGATTCGACCCCAAGCTGCTCTACACGGACATCAGCCGCGCCGACCGGAAGATTGAGGATGCGCTCCAGGCAACCTTTGCCAGTAAGGACGATCTGCTGCAGCAGTCGGACATCGTCATCCTGATTCTGCCTTACACGCCTGAGACGCATCACTACATCGGCAAGGCGGAGCTGGCAAGGATGAAGGCCTCGGCGGTGCTGATCAACATGGCGCGTGGCGGAATCGTCGACGACGCGGCGCTGGCAGATGCGCTGAAAGCAGGGCGCATCTGGTCCGCAGGCCTTGATGTCTATGAAAACGAGCCAGCGGTAAATCCAGCGCTGTTCGACGTGGCCAATGTCGTGCTCACGCCGCACATCGCCAGCGCCACCGAACCCACACGGCAAGCCATGGCAATGCTCGCCGCGCAGAACTGCGTTGCCGCGCTCACCGGCGTCGCGCCGCCCAACCTGCTCAATCCGGACTACCGCAAGTATTCCAAGGCGTAAACCTTGTCACCGCAAAGACGCAAAGAACGCAAAGAAACCCGGAGAACGAGAAAGAACGGTTCATAACGTTCGCGACGAGGATAGCCGATACGCGCGATGAAAGCGGGTTCTCCACATTGCAGGTTTTCTAGTCTATTTTTCTGCTTTTCTTTGCGTTCTTTGCGTCTTTGCGGTGAAAAATCGAACCTATGACGGAACTATACAAGCTCAGCCTGCGTGAAGCCGCCGAACGCATCCGTTCGGGCAGGCTCACCAGCAGCGATTACACCAAGAGCCTGCTGGCGCGGATCGTGGCTTTGGAGAAGAACGTCCAGGCCTGGCAATGGCTGAGCCTCGATCGCGCTGTGACATTGGCGGAGAAGGCCGGCAAGGCCGACGGTCCGATGCGCGTGGCGCATCCGCTGCACGGCATTCCGATCGCGGTGAAGGACAACTTTTATACCGCCGGGATTCCCACCGAGATGGGCTGCCGCGCCTACGCCGGTTACGTTCCGGGTGAATCCGCCGACGTAGTAAAGCGCCTCGAAGCGGCCGGCGCGATCATGGTGGGCAAGACGGTCACCACCGAAGCGGCGTTCATGGTTCCGGCCAAAACCCGCAACCCGTGGAACAACGCGCATACTCCCGGCGGTTCCTCCAGCGGTTCAGCCGCGGCGGTTGCGGCGGGATTCGTGGCCGGCGCGCTCGGCACTCAGACCAACGGCTCGGTGATCCGGCCGGCGGCGTTTTGCGGCATTGTCGGCTACAAGCCCAGCTCCGGGCAGATGTCGGCGCGTGGCGTGATGCCGTTCTCGCCGACATTGGATCAGCCTGGCGTGTTCTCGCGCAACGTCGCCGACGCCGCGTTCCTGGCTTCCTGCCTTACGCTGCACCGTACCGCGATCACGCCGGAGGTCAAGCCGCTTAGAACCGTCCCGCGCATGGCCGCGGTGCGCTCGCCGGTGTGGCACCTTGCCTTGTCCGAACAACGCGCGCAGTTCGAAGCCGATATCGCGCGGCTGCGCGAGGCCGGTGCATCGGTGGACGTGCTTGAGATCCCGGGCGAGTTCGACGGTGCGCACAAAGTCCATCGCACCATCATGCTGTTCGAGGCAGCGCGCGCGGCGAAGAAGGCACGCGCGGCGTATCGCGACAAGTTCTCCGACTATCTCAATGCCGCGCTCGATGAGGGCGAGGGCATTCGCGAACCGGATTACCGGGAGGCGTTGAAGACCCGGACGCAGTTGCAGCAGAGCCTGGCGCAGTTTTTCGATCGCGGCTATGCGGCGATCATCACCCCGCCGGCGGCGGGCGAGGCGCCGGCCACACTCACCAACACCGGCGATCCCCGCTTCTGCACCATCTGGACGCTGATCGGCGCGCCGGCGATCACCATTCCAACAGGCAAGGGACCGAACGGCATGCCGCTGGGTTTGCAGCTCGTCGGCGCGGCAGAGGAAGAGAACTATCTGCTCGCCACCGCTGCCTGGTGCGAACGGCATTCTCCCTTCCGCGGCTTGATCTAAGTCGACGCGCTAACCACGGAGGACGCGGAGGACACGGAGGAAAAACAAGAACGAGGAAAAGCAAGCCGGGGTTAAAAGCGGCCTATCTGCTCGCGGACCTGTACCGCCCATTTTCACCGCGATGGATTATCTGCCAATGGAGGGTTTTAACGTGAGATTTTTTTGCTCTTGTCTTTCCTCCGCGTCCTCTGCGTCCTCAGCGGTGAGAGTTTTTTGGGTTTGGAGAAAAATTAGATGAAAGTCGGGTTCGTGGGGCTGGGAATCATGGGGCGGCCGCAGGCACTGAACCTCATGAAGGCCGGTCATGCGATGGCGGTATGGGCGCGACGCAAGGAGTCCATGCAGCCGCTGACCGATGCCGGCGCGACCGCGTGCGCCAGCCCCGGCGAAGCGGCGGCGCTCGCGGACGTGGCGTTCGTGATGGTGTCCGACACCCCGGATGTGGAGCAGGTGATCTTCGGACCGAAGGGCATCATCGAGGGCGCCAGGCCCGGCGCCGTTGTAGTGGACATGAGCACCATCTCGCCGGTGGCCACCCGCGACATGGCGAAGAGGCTCGCGGCCAAAGGCATCGAAATGCTGGATGCGCCGGTGTCGGGCGGAGAGGTCGGTGCGATCAACGGCACGCTCTCGATCATGGTCGGGGGAAGACCAGAAGTGTTTGCCAGAGTAAAACCGCTGTTCGAATGCATGGGCAGGAACATCGTTCACATCGGTGCCAACGGCGCCGGGCAGGTGGCCAAGGCTTGCAACCAGATCGTCGCCGCGGTGACGCTGCAAGCCGTCTCCGAAGGACTGACGCTGGCGCGCCGCAATGGCGCGGATCCGGTCAAGGTGCGCGATGCGCTGATGGGCGGTTTTGCGTACAGCAAGGTACTGGAGGTTCACGGCAGGCGCATCCTGGAACGCGACTTCAAACCCGGATTCAAGGCGAAACTGCACAGGAAAGACCTGAAGATCGTGACCGACACCGCCGCCTATCTGGGGCTCACGCTGCCGCAGGCGAGCCTGATCGCCTCGCATCTGAATGCGCTGGTCGGCCTGGGCTGCGGCGACGAAGACTCCGCCGCGGTGGTGAAAGTCATCGAGCGCGCCGCCGGCGAGCTTCGCTGAGGAAATACAGAAAACACTCACCACGGAGGACGCGGAGGACACGGAGGAAAAACAAAAACGAGGGAAAGCAAGCTGGAGTTAAAAGCGGTATTACTGTTCGCGAACCTGTGCTGCCCACCTTCACTGCGATGGATGATCTGCCAAAGAACCGTTTCAACCCAAGCATTTTTTTCTTTTGCCTTTCCTCCGTGTCCTCTGTGTCCTCCGTGGTGAAAAGTTTTCTTGAGAGAGAGCTGGAGTAAACGAAAATGAAAGTGGGATTCATAGGCCTGGGTGCCATGGGCGTGCCGATGGCGGAAAATCTCGTCAACGGTGGCCATGAGCTTTTCGTGTGGGCGCGCCGCGCCGAAGCCGCGCGGCCGCTGACCGGCAAGGGCGCGAAGCTGTGCGCATCGCCCAGAGAAGTCGGCGCCAGCGCCGACGTGATTTTCACCATCGTTACCACCGGCACCGATGTCGAACAGGTCGTGCTGGGCAAGGACGGCGTGATCCACGGCGCCAGGGCCGGATCGGTGCTGATCGATTGCAGCACCATCCCTCCGGCCACGGCGCGCAAGGTGGCCGCGGAGCTGGCACGCAGCGGCGTGGACATGCTCGATGCTCCGGTCTCGGGCGGCGAAGCCGGAGCACAGGCGGGTACGCTGTCGATCATGATCGGCGGCCGCGCCGAGGTGTTCGAACGCATGAAACCGCTGCTGTCGCTGCTGGGCAGGACGCTGGTGCACGTCGGCGAATCCGGCGCGGGGCAGGTGGCGAAGGCGGCGAACCAGTTGGTGCTCGTGGTTTCGATCCAGGGCATCGCCGAGGCGATGATTTTCGCCCGTGCCAACGGCGTGGACTTCAGGCCGGTGTGGGAGGCGCTCACCAAAGGTTTTGCCGGCAGCCGGATGCTCGAAGTGTTTGGCCCACGCATGATGGATCGCCAATTTGTCGCCGGACTGGATGCGCGCCTGCACCACAAGGACGCCAACATCGTGCTTCAGTGCGCGTACGAGTCGAAGACACCGGTACCGGGCGCCGCACTTGCCGCGCAGGCCTTCAACGCACTCATGGCGCGCCCAGGCGCGCGCTGGGATTCGGCTGCGATCCTGCAGGTGATCGAAGACATGAACGGTCGCACGGGGTGATCCGGCCATCCGGAGCTTGCCTTCCATACGCGAAATGCAATACTTTGCCGATCGGCACCTCGGGATGCCAGCAGTTGAAATACTGCGCGGCGATCCGTTGCGCGGGCCGAATGACGAACAGGTTTCATTTTGCAGGAGACGAAAATGAAAAGATTCGTTGCAGGCATGCTTCTTTTCCTGGCGGCCGGCACGGCGGCATGGGCTGATGTCGGGGTATTGCTCAAAGCCGGGACGCTCGGCGCCGGCCTGGATTTGAGCAAGGGCATCGGCGAAACACTGGCGCTTCGCCTGCAGGCGAATGCGTTCAGTTTCGACGAAGACATCACCGAAAGCGACGTGGAATACAGCGCCGATCTAGAGCTCAAGTCGGCGGGATTGCTGTTCGACTGGCACCCTTTCAGCGGCGTATTCCGCGTCAGTGCGGGCGCCTACTGGAACGGCAACGAAGCCTCGGCGACCGGCCGGCCGACCGGTGCCGCATACGAAATCAACGGCGTGACCTATGCCAGCACCGAGGTCGGATCACTCAACGGGCAGATCGACTTCGAGAGCGTTGCACCGTATCTCGGCATTGGGTTCGGCTCTGCACCCAAGGCGGGGCGGGGGATGTCCTTCTCCTTCGACCTGGGAGTTCTCTATCAGGGAGAGCCGGATGTCGGCCTGACGGTCGTTTGCGGGCCGACCGTTCCCGATTGCACCCAGTTGCAGAGCGACGTCGCGGCAGAGTAGGCATCCCTGCAGGACGACCTGAAGGACTACAAGTTCCATCCGGTGGTGGCGTTCGGTATCGGCTACCGTTTCTGACACGCGCGGCCGGCCCGAATCGTCTCCCTAGCGCAGATGTTCCTCTGTATAGAGGGATAGCTCTATCAACCGGTCCAGCAATTGATCCGCGGGGAGTCCAGGAAAGTTCTTGCGCACCATTTCCTTCGCATAAAGACGCACCAGATATCGCAGCTTGAGTGTCTTGGCGCGCGAGGCGTAGATGAAGTCGCGGTGCCCGCTGTTGACGACGATCAGGTTCTGCTCGGCGTCGTAGCGGGAGCGCCACAGCTTGCCCGGCGCGTGCTCCAGCGTGTACCCCGGCAGACCGTGGCGGGCGGACAGCCGATCCCTGGCGTCTGGCAGCAGGCTGTCGGTTACCGTAATCAATGCGTCTGAATCGCAGATCATGTCGCCCTGACGCGCAGTGACCCCGATGCGCACCAGACATGGTTCTTCAGGGGCAAAATAGGTGACGTACTGCGCGTTTGCATCCTCCAGCCGGCCCACCCCGCCGAGCAGGCGCCAGGTGTAATCCACGCCTTCTGCGATGGAGCGCCGGCTGGCGTCGCGCGCGAGCGCCTGCAACTTTCGTGACGTGCCCACCGCGACAGTGCATGCCGCGGGCGCGATGCGAACGCTGTAGAGCGGCCCCGCATATTCGAAGAACTGGCGTTGCGGCGGCGTGTCCGCGTTCTCACCCGCGACCGGGATGCCTTCGGTTTCCTCGCTATCCGCCGAGGGCCGTTCTGCACCGTCGGTCGCGGCGCCTTTCTGGCGCGAGTTGATATCGAACCAGTCGTACTCCTCAGCGGGCAGCGCGAACATGGCCTCGCGGAATGCGCGCTGGATGGTGCGCAGCGTATCGCGACTGCTGCGTTCCTCTTCGGCCCGTTTCTGCTCGTCGAGGAGAGCCGCAAGCTTTTCCTCCACCGGTGACATCGCCGCCGCGAAGGACTCAAGCGCGGCGTCGTGAATCACGCCGGTACGGGTGGCGGGAGTGAGATTCAGGAACGGTACATCGATGATGCCCTGCAGGTAGCCATCGGTCCAGGGCGCTTTCCGGAACGCGTCGAGCTCGGTAAGTGAACGCAGAATTCGCGTGCCGGAACGATAGAGTCCGACTTCGTTTCCCAGATCGGCGGGGTTCAGATAAAGCTCCAGATAGACCTCGCCCAACGCTGGCGTCGGTGCCGGCAAATGATGCAGGAGCTCGCCGGTGAACTGCCGGGGTTCGACTTTGAATTCCTTGCGCGCCTGCCTGTCCACCACTTTGATGCGTGCACCCGACTGGCGGATGCGTTCGCGCAGTTCCGAAGCCAGATACCACTGAATCTTCTCGCCGGAAAGCTGCCGGATTCCCGGCAGCAGCGGGGAAATCCTGAGGCGGGCGCCGGCTTCGGGCACCAGCGAATTACGGCTTGTTACGCTGTAGCCGGGGTCGCCTTTGCGCATGTGCATTTCGTAGACGCGTCCGTCGGTGCCCGACGAGGTCATCGCCAGTTCCTCTCCCACGGTCCAAAACGACAGCAATCCGATGCCGAACTCGCCTTGAATGCCTTTGCTGCCGCCAGCCTTCAGTTGCCGCTTGATCGAATCACAGATATGGGTTGCCACAAAGCGGAAGTCCGGCGCACCGTCACCATCCTTCGGCACGCCACTCCCGTCGTCCACGACCGTGAGATAGTGCTCGCCGCGTTCCCGGCCGCGTGTGATGGTGATGTTATGGGCGCCCGCGTCGATGCTGTTCTCCACGAACTCCGCGACGGCCTTCAGCGGGTTGTCCTGGGACAGGGCGATGATGGTGATGGCATTCCAGTCATCGCCGATGCGCAGCCTGCCGCTTGCGGCAAAACGAGTGCGGCCCATCTGCCAAGGTTGTCTTTTGGAAGGCGCCACGATCCTGTCCCAACTTCTTGCTCGAAAGAAAGTAGCAATGTAACAAAAAGCAGCCGCAGAAGGCTCCCTTGTCTGGCCCGACTCCGGGCTGCGGCGCTCATCGAATTGGACACACCTTCCTGTGATAGCTCCAGACGGGGGGGGGGGTGCCGGCGGCGCCCGGGCCTGTATCCCTCGCGGCGGCAGGGGATGCGAGTCGTTTACAATCGCCAGTTGTGTATCACCCTTCGCCGCACCATTTTTTCTACCTTTCCGATGAGCCCTGCGCCCAATCTTAAGCGGCCGCTTGGAGATGAATTACGCGAGCTGCGCGAAGCCATCGATCGCGGCATGCTGCGCGCGCGCGGCCCTCTGCGCGCGCGTCTCAAGCAGCTCGAGGAGTCGGTCCGCGGCGGCAGGGACGTAGCCACCGAGCGGGATAAGCTCGCTGCAGAGGCACAGCGCTCCGTTGAACAGGCAGAACAGCGGCGCGCGAGGCTGCCGCGGGTCACATTCCCGGAAGAATTGCCGATCAGCACAAAGCGCGTCGACATCGCAGAGGCGATTCGCGCGCACCAGGTGGTGATCGTCTGCGGCGAGACCGGTTCCGGCAAGACCACGCAACTGCCCAAGATCTGCCTCGAGCTCGGACGCGGCGTGCAGGGCATCATCGGCCACACCCAGCCGCGCCGGATCGCCGCGCGCTCGGTGGCCTCCCGGATCGCCGCCGAGTTGCGGACCACGCCGGGAGAGGCGGTCGGCTACCAGGTGCGCTTCACCGACAAGACCAGCAGCGAAAACTTCGTGAAGGTGATGACCGACGGCATCCTGCTCGCCGAAACCCAGGGAGACCGCTGGCTGTCGCAGTACGACACGCTGATCATAGACGAGGCGCACGAACGCAGCCTGAACATCGATTTCCTGCTCGGTTATGTCAAGCAATTACTGCCGCGCCGGCCCGAGCTGAAGCTGATCATCACTTCCGCGACCATCGATGCCGAGCGTTTTTCCGCGCATTTCGACAACGCGCCGGCGATCGAAGTATCCGGCCGGTTGTATCCCGTGGACGTCTGGTACCGCCCATTCGACGAGGACGACGAGGACGAGCACGAGATCGACCTGCCGCAGGCGATCGTCGATGCGGTGGACGAGGTAACGGCCCGCACATCAACCGGCGACGTGCTGGTGTTTCTGCCGGGGGAGCGGGAAATCCGCGAAGCCGCCGAGGCCCTGCGCAAGCATCATCCGCAGGGCGCGGAGATCCTGCCGCTGTTCGCGCGGCTGTCGGCACAGGAGCAGGAGCGCATCTTTGCGTCCGGGGGCGGCATGCGCCGCATCGTGCTCGCCACCAACGTGGCGGAGACCTCGCTCACCGTTCCCGGCATCCGCTTCGTGATCGACTCGGGACTCGCCCGGATCAACCGCTACAGTTATCGCAACAAAGTGGAACTGCTGCAGGTCGAAAAGATCTCGCAGGCCTCGGCCAACCAGCGCGCGGGGCGCTGCGGGCGGGTGATGAACGGCATCTGCGTCCGCCTGTACAGCGAGGAGGATTTCAAGGCCCGCGCCGAATTCGGCGACCCCGAGATCCTGCGTTCCTCGCTCGCCTCGGTGATCCTGCGCATGGGCGCGCTGAAACTCGGCGAGATCGAGGACTTTCCGTTCGTCGATGCGCCGGCCTCGAGAATGATCGCCGACGGCTATCAACTG
>DASYUW010000251.1:0-15382 GCA_036000845.1 Burkholderiales bacterium | reverse complement strand
CCGACAGGCCCGAGAGTCTCGGTGCCCTGGTGATGCGCAATCTGCTCGCCGGCGGATACGCCGGCACCATCTTTCCGGTCAACCCCAAGCACGCCAGCGTCGCCGGAATGCGCACCGTTCCAGATGTGGGGAGCCTGGATCAGGCGCCCGATCTCGCGGCGATCTGTACGCCACCGCAAACCATCCCGGGAATCATTCAACAGCTCGGAGCCAAAGGCGGCAAGGCCGCACTGGTGCTCACGGCCGGTCTGGGTGCGATTACGGATGCACAGGGCCGCACGCTGACGCAGGCCATGCTGGACGCCGCCAAACCGCACCTGCTGCGCATCCTCGGTCCGAACTGCGTCGGCTTGCTGGTGCCGACGATCGGACTGAATGCGAGCTTCGCCCATACCGGCGCGCATCCGGGAAGGATAGCTTTCGTATCCCAGTCCGGTGCGCTCACCACGGCATTGCTCGACTGGACGAATTCCCGCGGGATAGGTTTCTCGCATTTCATTTCGCTGGGTGATTCCGCGGACGTCGACTTCGGCGACGTGCTCGACTATCTCGCATCGGATCCCGCGACGACGGCCATTCTTCTCTATGTCGAGGCGATCAGGAATGCACGCAAGTTCATGTCTGCGGCGCGCGCCGCCGCGCGCAACAAACCAGTTATCGCGGTGAAATCGGGGCGTGTCGCGGAAAGCGCCAAGGCGGCCGCCTCCCATACCGGGGCGCTGGCCGGTTCCGACGACGTCTACGATGCCGCATTTCGTCGCGCCGGAATGCTTCGCGTCGAGTCCACGTTCAATCTGTTCGTGGCAGCAGAAACGCTGGCGCTGGCCCGCCCGTTTCGCGGCGACCGGCTGACCATCATGACCAACGGCGGCGGTCCGGCAGTGATGGCGACCGACGCGCTGATCCGGGGCGGCGGCAGGCTGGCTCAACTCGCGGACGAGACCCTGCAGCGCCTGGACCAGTATCTTCCCGCCACCTGGTCGCGCGCCAATCCCGTGGACATCGTCGGCGACGCCCCGGTGGAACGCTATGTCCGCACACTGCAGGACCTCCTCGCCGACCCGCAATCGGATGCAGTCCTGCTGATTCATGCGCCCACCGCGATCGTGCCGAGCGACGTGATCGCCGAGGCCTGCGTACCGGTCGCCAAGGCTGCGCAGCGCAACGTCCTGTCCTGCTGGTTGGGCGCGGCTGCGGTGGAGAAGGCCCGGCGCACCTTTATCGAGGCGGGACTCCCCTCTTACGACACTCCGGAGGATGCCGTATATGCGTTCCTGAAGATGGAGGAGTTTCGCCGCAACCAGGAATCGCTGATGCAAACACCGCCGTCCGCGCCCACGGACTTCAGTCCCGATCCCGAAACGGCCCGGACAATCGTCGGCAAAGTCCTCGACGAGGGCAGAGAAATCCTGACCGAGGTCGAAGCGAAGAATGTCCTGCGAACCTACGGCATCCCGGTGGTAACAACCCGTATCGCGACCTCGCCCGAGAATGCAGTGCGATTATCCGGTGAAATGGGCTATCCGGTGGCGCTGAAGATCCTTTCTCCGGACGTGACACACAAGTCCGATGTGGGCGGCGTCGCATTGAATCTGGAGTCGGGCCAGGCGGTGCGGGAAGCGGCGCAGGCAATGGAAACGCGCCTGCGCCGGCTGCGTCCCGAGGCGCGCCTGACCGGTTTCACGGTGCAGCCGATGGCACAGCGCCCTGGCGCCCATGAACTGATCATCGGCGCCGCAAACGATGCGACCTTCGGGCCGGTGATCCTCTTCGGTCAGGGAGGAACGGCGGTGGAAGTGATTGCCGACCGGGCCGTCGCGCTGCCGCCGCTTAACGTTGCGCTGGCACGCGAAGTCATCTCCCGCACAAGGATATCGAGGCTGCTGGCCGGATATCGCGACCGGCCGGCAGCGGATCAGGACGCCATCTGCGGCGTGCTGATCCGGACGGCGCAGCTCATCGCCGACATACCGGAGATTGTCGAGCTCGATATCAATCCGCTGCTGGCCGATTCTCGAGGAGTCATCGCGCTCGACGCACGCATCCGCGTGGCGCCCGCCCGGACCTGCGGAACCGAAAGGTTTGCCATCCGCCCCTACCCGCAAGAACTGGAGGAATCGATTACCGTAAGGGACACACCCGTCCTATTGCGCCCGATCCGCCCGGAGGACGAGGCCCGGCTCAGGAAGCTCATCAATCAAAGCAGGCCCGAGGACATCTATTTCCGATTCTTCGGGGCGATACGCGAGTTGCCGCATTCGCAACTTGCGCGCTTCACGCAAATCGACTACGACCGTGAGATGGCATTCGTCGCGATAGGCGCGGATGACGAGTTGCTGGGGGAGGTGCGGACCGTAACGGACCCCGATAACGAGCAGGCCGAATTCGGCATTCTGGTCAGATCGAGCGTGCAGGGAAAAGGGCTCGGCCATGCCCTGCTGGAGAAAATGATCCGTTATTGCCGTGCCCGCGGAACCAAGGAACTGTTCGGGGACGTCCTCCCCACGAACTCACGAATGCTCGCTCTCGCCGGGAATCTTCACTTTCAGCGCGTCCGCGCTCCGGACGATGGGGTGGCGCGGGTCTCACTCAGACTCTCAATGCACCCTGCGGGGAACATCCGTCCGATGCAGTTACCGGTCGGTGAGGATTAGGAGACCGCGAAAGGAAACAGTTTACCCGGCGTTTGCGCCGCCGGGCCCAATACGAAGAAGCTGCGGCCGGGATTACTTCATCCGGCCTCATCGATCGCCGGTTACCTGACGACAATCTTGTTCTGGCGAGCGCCCGATTTTTTCGGCAGCGTCAGCTCCAGCACGCCATCGGCATACTTGGCCTGGGCGGCGCCTTCGTCCACGTCCTGCCCAAGGCTGAAACTACGTGACACCTCGCCGCGATAGCGCTCGCTTCTGATGACGCGCTCGCCCACCTTCTCTTCCTTCTCCTGCTTAACTTCCGCGGAAATGGAGACCACGTTGCCGTCCACATTCACTTTGATGTCCTCTTTCTTCACGCCCGGGATGTCGGCACGGACCACATAGGCACCGTCGTTCTCCTTCACATCCATCCTGATCTGCGGGACCTGCTGCTCGAACTGCACCGGCCGCAGCATGAACCCCTTGAACAGATCGTCCAGTTCCCCGAAGGGATCGTATCGTGTCAGATTTGCCATGTTTACTCCCCTTTCGTCTCAATGTTGGTGGCATCGCCACCGGAACCTGAATCCGCTTCAACAGAACTGTCGCCGGCGCTTAAACGCTCCCGCAGCTCGGCCTCCGCTTCGTACCAGTCGTCCTCGGCTGAACCGCCTTCGAAACCGCGCGCTTCGGCGCGGAAGTAGGCGGCGGTTGCGACCATGTCCTGCCACTCCTCATCGCTGAATTCGCTCCGTGGGTCCGCGGTCTTTTGATGTATGGTCCCGACCACCCGCTTCGACTTCGTTTTTCTCCTCGTCGCATACGGTGCGTTGCGCGTAATCCCGCGACTTCTGTGCATGTGTGCGGCAGTCATGATCCTTCCCGTCCAGTCTTCATTCGTGGCGTGGACATCGCGCCGGTTTCTACTCGCTCAGTGTAAAGAAGAACCGCCGCGGATCCATTGACACAGATCAACCTGCAGAGCATCCGCATCACGGGGCGACAAAGGGCGGCGTTCCTTCATGGCGTCGGATCATCGCTTCCAATCGACCCGCACCAGATACTCGTCCTGGCTGTACTTGATATCGAGCTTGCCCTGATAGGCGTGATGCAGGGCTTCACCGATACGGCGCGCGAGATGCACGTCGGTGGTGGTGACGGTGATCACGCCGTCCTTCTCCATAATGTCCATGATGCGCTGGAGCGGATGGTCCTCTGTTTCCCGCTGTTCCTCGTTTCGTACCAGGTGCCGGATTTCGTCTCGATGGGTGCCGGGAAACTCCCCGGACAACTTTACGTATCCCGCGGGATAGCCGTCCTTGATGCGCTGGCATGCAGGACACAGATGCTCGTGTGCCTTCTCCGGCCGCGGAGCCTGCTGCCATCGCCCCCTGTGGTACACGACACCGCACTGCGGGCAGAGCGCCGGCTCCGGCGGTTTGCTGCGAGCCAGATAAGGATCATGTACGACCTCCTCGACCTGGCGGTCGCGGTGCCCCTTTGTGTGCGCCCTCGGTTCCTGCTCTCTCACGCCTTCTCCTCGTCTGTCATTCCGCTTCGGTTCCGCGTCCCTCATGAACCTTTACGTCCCCGCGCACCTTGCGCGCATTGTCTTCCAGTTGCCGGCGCGCCGCGTCGAAAGCGTCCCGCAGCGCCACATATACATCCTGATGCTGGTCGCGGTTCACGACCAGTTCCCCGCCCGGCACGCGCAGCGAGATGCGCACGTTGAAAAGCTTGCCCTGGTGTTTGTGGCGATGCGGTTGCTCCACGCTGACATGGGAACTCAATAGTTTCGGGTGAAACGACTCCAGCTTCCTGGTCTTCTCCCGGATGTGGTTCTCCAAAGCCTCCGAATGATCGATTTCGTGGAATACGATTTGCACAGGCACCGGCATGACATCTCATCCTTTCAAAGCATTTTCTTTCTGACTTCGACTTCGCGCTTGTGCTCTCGGGACACCATAGTGGCAAGCGCCGACATCTCTTCGGCAAGCAGGGACAGCACGTCGTCGGCCGCGACGATGCCCACCAATGCGCCGCCGGCGTTCGTCACGGGCACACGCCGCACGCCCTTCACACGCATCAATTCGATGGTTTCCGCAATGCCCGCATCCTCGCGCACCGCCAGGAGTTTGCGGTTCATCACATCGCCAACCTGGATCGCGTCCGGGTTGAGCCCGAGGGCCAGCACTGCCACCACGATATCGCGGTCGGTAACGATCCCCGTCGGCACGCGTCTGCCGTTCGGCTCATCGACAACGACAATGCTGCCCACGTGAGTTTCGCGCATGAGTTGTGCAGCACGCTTAGCTGTCGTGTCCCGGCCGGTGAATACGACTTCACGACTGCAGATTTCTCCGATTGCCATTGAATTCTCCTCTAATTGGAAAAACTAAACTCAATTCTGCTTCTTCACGTGCTTGTCACCTTGACGTAGATCAATCAGAAGGCCAGACCGCCGGGAGAAACTGGGCCTATTCGGCATAGACCGCCGGGCAGCCATCCGGACAGTGCGCAAAAGCACGGCGCAATGGAATCACCGCAGCGAGCCCGGTCACCAGTGGAACGCGCACAAACCAAGAGGAGATGGTCATGACATTGAGTCGGGAGCAGCTCGACGAACTGAAACGCGCCGTCGAAAGCCGTTACGAGGAGCTGGCCGCCGAAGTCCGCGCAGATGTGTCGCGGGCACGCGACGACACCGCCATTGGATTAGCGGGCGATGTCGTAGACGCCGGAGACCGGGCATCGGCAGATCAGATAGTCCGCATGGACGATGCCGAACTCTTGCGGGACCTCGAGGAGCTTAATCAGATGCAGGCGGCCCGTTCACGGCTTGGAAGCGGCGATTTCGGCCGCTGCGTCGATTGCGATCACGAAATTCCATACGAGAGGTTGCGCGCTCAAGCGGCGGCTCTGCGCTGCCTGGATTGCCAGCGCGTTTGGGAAGGCGCTCTTGCGCAAACGGCCGGCCAGAAGCAATGATCGCGGCATCTGCCTCCTACTGACGCTCCCATCCGCGCAGAATCAAATCTGCGGATTGCTCACAAGCGTCGAACCCGACCGCCGCGGCACAGACGCCTCGCAGCACCGAGTACGCCGACCTGATCGTGTCATCGCATTGTAAGGACTGCGGCACCGGTGAGGTCTCCGGCGCGCACCGAATCCAGCGCGCTATTTGCATCCGCCAGCGAGTACAGTACCGCGACTGTGCGCACCGGCACGGTCGGCGCAATTGCCAGAAAGGCCTCGCCGTCAGCACGGGTCAGGTTGGCGACGGAAACGATGCGGCGCTCGCCCCATAGAAGCGAATAGGGAAACTCCGGTATATCGCTCATATGGATTCCGGCGCATACGACAATTCCGCCCTTGCTGACAGCTTGCAAGGCCCTCGGAACCAAGTTGCCAACCGGGGCGAACAGAATTGCCGCATCGAGAAGGCATGGCGGTTGTTCGTCGCTGGATCCGGCCCATAACGCTCCCAAGCTCCTGGCAAACTCTTGCGCCGTGGAGTCGCCTTTGCGTGTAAACGCAAGGATCTCACGCCCTTCGTGACGTGCCACTTGGGTGATGATGTGTGCGGCCGCACCGAATCCATAAATTCCCACACGGCGTGCGGCGCCGGCAGCTTGCAACGCTCTGTAGCCGATGAGTCCCGCACATAGCAGCGGAGCGGCTTCGGCATCCGAATACATGGCGGGCAACCGGAAGCAAAACCGCGCATCGGCAACCATATAATCGGCATAGCCCCCGTGGACCGTATAGCCGGTAAAGCGGGCTTTCTCACACAGATTCTCGCGGCCACCCAGACAATAGCTGCACTCGCCGCAAGTCCACCCAAGCCAGGGCACCCCCACCCGCTCACCAAGGGTCAACGTCGTGGCGCCCGGACCAAGAGCCGCGACGGTGCCGACAACCTCATGCCCGGGAATGACGTCCCGTTTCGGATTGGCAAGCTCGCCATCGACAACGTGGAGGTCCGTGCGGCACACGCCGCAAGCCGCCACCTTTATCAGGACCTGACGATCCGCGGGAACGGGCGTATCAAGCGTACGTAGTGCCAGAGGGCGGCTCGCCCCATCGAATTGCATTGCACGCATCGTGGGTTGCATTTCCACCCTTTGTGCCAGGTCAGTTCCCGCTCACGCGGTAAATCGCCACGAGTCACCCGATCTTCGAAGCACGATGCCTCTCACACGATCCCATGGCCGGACGGGCCGTGCCGGCATGCGCTGCCGCCACGGTATCACGCAGAAGTCGCACAAGAGAACCTGCGAGCGGCTCCAACTTCATGCGTCTGCCGAGCAACTGTTCGCATGACGTCGTGCCCTGCGCGAGGTTCCCGGCATAGCCTTGCCACATGCCCATCACATTGCAGAGCAGTCTCCAAGGGGTCGGGCCAACCAAGGCCGCGGACGACAGCAATACGTCATTACGTTTGCGGGCCTGCGACAGCCGACGATCTTGTGGCCATCGGCCTCGACTTCCCAGTGCGAGAGGCTCCCGAAGCACGCCCAAGGCAGATCTGTGCGGGATTTCACCTCCGCGGAGGGTACGCTCCGGGTGCGTATGCCCACATCCTTCCAGATTTCGTCTCCCAATACGATATCCGTCACGCGGCCCTCGCCAGCTTTTTCTCCATCATGCCGCGGCAAGCGTCCGTGCGGGCAGGTGAGCGCCGAATCAGTCGAGAGAGAGTGACAGGCGCTGCAACAATGGGGTCCAGGCCTGCGGATACCGCGCATAATCGGCGGGTCGGGATGCGTCGTATTTGACTACGAACGCAAGCTCCTCCACTTGCAGCGGCTCGTACGTCGCGAGCTGATGTTCGAGCACCGCCAGGTCCGCATCCGACGCGTCTTGCCGCTGTTGGAAGCGAGCGGCGATGCGTTCGCGCAGAATCTCCTCGCAGACGGTGAAATCCACGATCGAAAACGGGACGCCCGCACATGCCGCAAAGGCGCAGAACATGTCCCGGTGTCGGCGCTTGAGGAAAGTAGCGTCGACGATCACGCCTTGGCCGGCCTCGAGGATGGTCCCCGCCAGTTCCAGCAGCCGTTGATAAGTCGACTCGGTGACGTCGGCGGAGTACAGACCGCTCGCAAAGCCTGGCTTCGGGCGGTCCGTCACCAAATTGCCGTGCATGCGCTTTCTTTCGATGTCAGATCGGATCCGGATCGCGCCGGTCAGTTCAATCAAAAATTGAGACAGCGTAGTCTTGCCGCTTCCTGAGAAGCCATGCGTAATCGCAACGAAGCCAAGACCCGCGCGCGCGCAGCTTCTTGCGAGTTCGAGATAGCGACGGCAGCTTTCCTGCAAGGGTCCCGGGCCTTGACCCCCGGGCGCAAGCTGGCGAGCACGTATGAGGCCAATCTTGCCTCGCACCATCGCTCGATACGCGAAGTAATAGGGCAGCACGCGCAAACCTCCATAATCGCCGGCGAATTCGAGATAAGTGTTCAGAAATCGTCTGGCGAGGTCTGGTCGATTGGCTGCATGGAGGTCCATGACCAGGAATGCGACTTCGCTCATCACATCGATCCAACGCAGCTCCGCGTTGAACTCGATGCAATCGAAAACCCGTGGCTCACCATTCAGGAGCACGATGTTTCCCAAGTGAAGATCGCCGTGGCATTCGCACACCCGGCCTTCACGTTTGCGCCGAGCAAACACTTGGCACAGACGCATATGCTCCCGCCGCGTCCAGGCTTCGATGTCGTCCAGAACCGGCAGATACGCCGCTTGTATCGGAAGAGCGCGGATGTGGGTGAAGTTCTGTGCGGCCGAGGCCAATATCGCCTCCGGCACGCCGTAGGAGTCGTCTTCTTCCGAACAAGTGGCACAAAAGTGAAACTCGGCCACTACCGCGGCCAGCGCATCCATGTGGCGCGACCTCAATTCGCCTCGGGCAAGCACCCGGTCGGCCAGTGCTTCCTGCGGGAACTCGAGCATCTTGACCGCATACTCTATGGCCTGTCCGTCGTCGCCCACGCTGGGAGCCTCGCGTGTTCCACCGATGGTCACGACATCGAGGTAGATCTGCGGTGCAAGCCGCGAGTTGAGCCTGAGCTCCTCCCGGCAGAAGAACCGCCTCTTTTCCAGAGTCGTGAAGTCCAGAAACCCGAGGTCGACCGACTTCTTGATTTTGTAGGCAAAGGTCCCCGTCAGGACGACGAACGAGATGTGGGTTTCGATGATCGATATGCACCCGACCGGGTGCGGATAGCAGGCCGGATCGCGCAGCGCTTGAACCAACCTCCGCTGGGCCTCAAAGGCCTGATCGATCGCTTCCTTTTCCCGGAGCATGCGCCATCCGTCTCAGCTTCCTTCGAGCACGAAGGAGACCTTGCCGTTGAGACAGACCGGTGTGGCTAAATAACGGCTCATCATCCTTTTCGGTACTTGCGGGAGACGCTGCGATGGAACGACACACGAGCCTTCGGCAAACTCAAGCGTTCTGCTAGAAGGATGCGCGCTTCTGTCCGCTTCGCTGTTTCGGTCTCCCACAGCACTCTTTGTAGACGCGAATCGATCGTCGGTACTTGACCAAGATCAAGCTTGACGGGAGCCATGCTTGTATCGTCTTGTTCAACGTTTATCCCCGCCGGTCGGAGAGTACAGTTATGAGGGTCCGCGAAAAGCCAATCTCTGAATACGCGTGGTACCTGCGCCCGTTTTTTTGGAACCAGGGACGCAAGTACGGGCAGATTCTCAAACCGGCGCTGCTGTGGGGCCGGTCGCCGCTTCTCTTCATGGCGGTGACTCTGTTGTACGGCGTGCTGGACCGGCGACGTTCGCCCCTGAACCCCGTGTTACGTTCGCTGGTAACTGTGCGGGTCTCACAGATCAACTGGTGCAATTTCTGCGTGGATCTCAACTCGATGACGTTCGCCAGGCGCGCGGGTTCGATGGACAAGGCGCAGGAGTTGGCAGACTGGCAGGAAAGTCGGGCGTTCACTGAAGCCGAGCGGGCCGCGCTCGAGTACACCGAGGCAGTGACCATGACTGATCGCCACGTCACCGATGAACTGATGGCAAAGCTGAAGCAGTTTTTCGACGAGGACGCGATTGTCGAGCTCACCGGGCTGATTGCGTTCCAGAACCTCTCGAGCAAGTTCAACGCCGCCCTGGACATTCCATCACAGGGCTTTTGCCGAATACCGGCCGCATCGTCCCGGCCGTCGAGCGACGTCCTGCGCTGACGAGTGGGCCGTCTCGCCGCCAGGCCGCGCCAGCTGGCGGGGCTGCGAGAGCATAATCGTCGAGAATCCTCACGAACTCGCCAGCCGACCCAGCACGTTAGTCTGGGTGGGTACCTCCTCCATCGCGGATCTGTTCGGAATCACGTTGCCCTCCTCGTAGCGGAAATCAAATTAACCGACCGATCCCGTTATCCTCCGATGCCGACCGTCCCGCGGACGGCAAAGGGGAAGATGCTTCAACGGTGAGGCTTTCGATTTCACATCCCACTACTCTGACCGCGGTTTGGAATTGCCTCGGAAGCACTTTTTGCGGGTCATAGCTCACGATCGTCTCCCCCTCCTCGAGAGAGATCTTTACTCCCGCGACGCCGCGTATGACGCTCAAAGCGCTCCGGACACTTCTCATCGCAGCACCGGAGGTCATCCTGTTAATTTTCAATATCGCCGTTTGCATCGCACTCTCCCCACTCATCTAGTGCGCCAGACGCCCGACCCGCCTGCACAACTGAGAACGTTCTTGCGAACGATTCCCGGCATCGCATGGTCAAGGAGAACAACCTGGAAACTCGTAAGGCATCTCCAGTCCGGCTGTGCGTCACAAATGCATCCCAACCATGTTTAGTATGAGTCTCGGATCAATCTTCAGCTTGATCCATATCAAGCCCGCCACCGGTCCGCATCAGTCGGTCACGGTCGCCTGAAGTGCTCATGACTCTTCCCGATGATCACCAGATCGCTCTCTGGGCGCATGAGTATGTTTGGCGAATCATGGTTTAATGTCTCAGCGGACCCGGCGGCTTTCCCAGGCGTCGTCCTGCGCCGACGGCCGTCTATGAAATCAATTCGCGGTTTTCGGCTCAGCTACTTGCTCGTTACCTGTCTAAGGCGAGATGACGCACCTGGCTCGATGTCACGCGTTTTTCTTGCGCTGCGCTATTGCAAACCGTGCTGTCGTTGATTTTTGTCAACCTGCTACTGCTGGTCGCGGAGCAAATTGTCGTTTGCATACGATAAGTATTTTGTTATCCCGACGACAAACAGGAGAACCCGGATGGATACGCAGACTATTACGGCAAAAGACAAGTTGATAACGGATTTCAAGGCCGTGATGGCCGATGCAGAGGAACTGCTGCATGCGACCGCCAACCAGGCCGGCGAGAAAGTAACAGCGGCGAGAGGGCGCGTCCAGGAAAGGCTCCGTGTGGCCAGGCAACAGCTCGATGGTGCCAACGCGTCGGTTGTGAACAAGGCGAAGGCTGCGGCGCGGGAAACCGACGCCTATGTACACGAGCGCCCCTGGACAACTGCCGGTGTGGCCGCAGGCGTGGGGCTTCTGATAGGGATGCTCATCAGCCGCCGATAGCCTGATGCCTTACACCAACGATGTCCGGGAAGGCAGCGGCTTGTTTAACTCCATTCGCAACCTCACATGTACGCTCATCGGGGTCCTGCAGACCCGCCTCGAAATCATCGCGGGCGAGATCGAGGAGCAACAGCTGCGACAATTTCAGCTGCTGCTGCTTGGAGCGACGGCTGGTTTCTGCCTGGGTATCGCCACACTCCTCGCCGTGGCGTTTGTCGTGTTCCTGTTATGGGATGCCTTTCACTTCGGCACAATAGGCGTTTTGTGCCTTCTGTTTCTCGGTGGCGGACTGGGATTTGCAGCTGCCTTTCGGACGCATCTGCGAAGGCAACCACGCCTGTTTTCAGCGGTCCTGGGCGAACTCGCCAAGGACAGTGAATCGCTTGCCGTCCGCAAATGAGCACACGTCTCGAAGAAATCCGGAGCCGGCGAGCGCAACTGGTGCAGCGCGCCGCACGGCAGCGTGACGACATCGCACGCACGCTTCAATCCCTGTCGTTACCCGTCGCCGTCATCGATCGCGGCATCGCATTATGGGCATACTTGAAGTCTCGGCCGGCACTGCTTGCCGTGTCGGTCATTTTGGTCTTGGCGCTGCGTCCGCGCCGCACCTTCAAATTGATCCCTGCGGCGCTGGCGTTGTGGCAAGTTTATCGGCGGCTGAATGCAAGGCTCGGCGCCTCTTAGTTCGCCCTTACCGTTTTCGTACGAAGGGGCGTCGACCGTATGATCGCATCGGCTCAACGAGTATAGTCGGATGCCCGGTTGCGTTGGAATGGCTAAGGCACACATAGGTCGAGTCGCGCTGATTCTTGTTGGCCTCCTCGTTGCTGGAGTGTCCGGGCTCGCCTACATCGGCTACCAACGCGACATCAGTCAAGCGCGCCAGCGCGTCTCGGCCGGCAGCCAGGTCGTGCAAACGCCCTGTGGTCCAATCGAGTATGCAGTGGCTGGTGAAGGCAAACCCGTATTGGTGGTCCATGGTGCGGGCGGCGGCTACGACCAGGGACTGGAATTTGGGAAGCCCTTTGTCGACGGCGGATTTCGCGTGATCGCCGTGTCGCGGTTTGGTTATCTGCGCACCCCGCTGCCGACCGATGCCTCGGCGGCTGCGCAGGCCGATGCGCACGCCTGTTTGCTCGACGCGCTCGGGATCCGACGCGCCGCGATAATCGGCGCGTCCGCAGGAGCGCCCTCGTCGATGCAGTTTGCACTAAGGCATCCGGAACGGTGCACCGCCTTGGTTCTGCTGGTTCCCGCGGCGTATGTGCCCCGCCCGGCAGGCGGACCGCCGATGCGGACGCCGGCCGGGACGACATTCCTGTTCGACACGGCGCTCAAGTCCGATTTTCTTTTCTGGGCGGCGATCAAGCTCGCGCGGCAGACCCTGGTCCGCGCGATTCTCGCCACTCCGCCAGCCGTTCTGGAAATGGCGCCCGCAGACGAGCGAGAGCGTGTTGCGCAGATGCTGGAACACGTCCTGCCCATAAGCCCGAGGCGCCGCGGTTTGGTGAACGATGCGGCTATCGTCGCCTCCCTGCCGCGCTACGAGCTCGAGCGGATAGGCGTGCCGACATTGGTCATAAGCACCGCCGACGACTTGTTCGGCACTTTCGAAACTGCGCGTTACACCGCCGATCACATTCCACGTGCGCGCTTCGTCAGTTATCCCAACGGCGGCCACCTGTGGGTCGGGCACCAGAAAGAACTCTTATCCGAGATCATCGCCTTCCTGGAATGATCGAACAGACAGCATGCCCGATCGGGATGGTTGAGGCGGGGTACGTAACCAGTCGGCGGAAACGCCCGGAAAAGATGCGGGCGCCGGACCGTGAGCGCAGGTAGCGATACTCTGTACGAAGTCCGCGCCGCCCGCACTCAAACCAGGTCGACCTGTTCCCGATAGTCGGGAACCCTGCAGCGCCAGCGTTTCTGTTCCTCGATGCGATGGCGCAGTGCGTCCGCAGCAGTTGGTTCGCCGGCCGCAGTCCACCAGCACCGTCTTTCCACCGGCCGTGATCAGATACTTGGACCCGGTGACGGTTCCGGTTGCGCCGAGGAAAGTTATCTGCATGCTTCCCGTTGTTATTGCTAGTCAACGATTGGGTAGACTGTCGACATCGGGTCAACGGTGAGAACGCGGGGCGCTTACGCCCCTGAACGCAGCCTGAGAATCCAATTGTAGAAAACCGCGAATCCGGTGCCCAGCACGAATCCAACGACCGCAAGGCCGGCAATCCCATACGCGTAGCCGCCGACAGTGGCGGACTTGGGCGCCTGTTTGAGCAATGCGAGATCTACCGTGTGGAACCAGGCGCTGACAAAATCGAGAGCGGCATCCGGCCATACGCCGAATGCGATTGCGCACAACAGATTCGCGCTGGCAAACGTCACCCCGAGCGCGGCACCGGTCGTAATTGGATCGAGAAATCCCGCGCTGCCGGATCTGGATTCGTGCTTCACGATCGACGCTCCTTCAAGTGTGTGAACGAGGCTCGTGAAACGCAGTTTCAGGTGGCTCGACGCGCGTGCGCCGCCCCGTCTCGTCCGCCGAAGGCCGGTGCCTTGTGCCGCCGTGCCCATGGCCGTGGCGGTGCATGAAGAAGTGCACGATCGGGCACGTCAGCAGCACCGCGTAGCTCAGGATAAGGCCGACATGCGCACGATGGGCAATCAGCAGATAACCACCCGCCACGGCCAACGCGATCGTCAGCAGAAGTCCCCGTGCATTCAACCAGGACATGAGGCGTCGAGCCATTTTGAATCACATACACGTCAATTTCCGCGTTCCATCCTCTGCTCGGCGGCCTCGTGCTCCATCATCTGTTCCATCATCTGCTGCATCATGTTCATGCGGGATTCCACGGACTTGTGCTTTTTCATCATCATCATGCACATTCCCATCCCCTCACTGGCGTCCGTCATGGAGTCCGCCTGATCCTTCTTGGCCTTGGCCATCATGTCACCACCCTTCATCCCTGCTCCCATGCCACCCATCATCTTCATGCCCTCCTGCATGGATTGCATGTGCTCTTTCATGAGTTTCTGGCGCTCTGCCGGATCCTTGGCTGAATGGATCTTTTCCATCTGCTCCCGCATCTTTTTCATTTTCTCCTGCATTTTTTCCATCTTCATTCCCGCAGCCTTGTCGTCCTGCGCGTGAGCGGCTTGCTGCTGGCCAGTGTCCGGATGATGGGCAGAGTGATCCTCTTCGTCTGCGGCCTGCACGACGGGTACGGCAAGCAGGGAAGCCAGGAAAAGTGAAAGCGTGAATTTTTTCATTTGAACTCTCCTTCAATAAAGTTTGGTAATGGAGTCAACGTCAGCGCCCGGCAAGATCATCGCGTTTCTTCAAGTATTCGTCTCTCGGCAACTCGCCCCGTGCATAGGCCTGGTCCAGCAGCTCGCGCGCGGAAGGCGAACGCCCCTTGAAGCGATCCGTCAGAGCAAAGTACAAGAGGAGGAAGGGGACGAGCCAAAAGATCAAGAAGACCAGCCACCCGCCAAACATCCATGATTCGTGACCAGCCATCATTTGCATCCCTCGCCCAGAGCTTCCGTTAGCACTGCGATTTGCCAAAACCCGTTTACCCACGCTGGGTACAAGAGTAACGCCGGTCCGGTCGCGAGGGATTGACGTACGTCAAGGCTCTATCGGCGGTCTCCCGACCCCAGGCGGGCGATTGCGCCCTGTGCCCCCTGTCGGCCGAAGCTCTAGTCACGCATCAGCCATGCGTAGAGCGGACACCAGCCGGCGATCCCGCTGGCGAGCGGCAGCAGACCGATGAGCCCGATCCGACCCCAGTTTCCGGAGACAAAAAACGCGACTACAAGCAGCGCAATTCCAACCGCAATGCGCAGGAAGCGGTCGAGCGGTTCAACATTGACCGGCATCTCTTACCTCCTTGCCGCTGCAGAGCCCTATTCACGATACGGAACATTCCCGACCCTGGAACCCGGTCGACCTTCGGCCCTTTTCAGGCGCGACTATGAGCGGTCGTCCCCTTCCCGGCTCGGGCACCCCAACGGCCGGTCGATCGGGTCGAGAGGGCACCGATTGATTTCGACCGAGGTCTGCTGGAAAAAACAGGTCAAAGCGCTGGTGGCGGCGGTCAGCGCCCAGAACACAAAGAAACCGATCGAGTACACCGCGGTGCGGCTCCAGGCCACCGGTTCCC
>DASYUW010000250.1:0-37437 GCA_036000845.1 Burkholderiales bacterium | reverse complement strand
ACCACCAGGTCGCCCGTTTTTTTTCTAGAACGCCCTCTCCCCTGGCGGGAGAGGGTCGGGGAGAGGGGGTGATGCTTGGTTTATACTCCCTCGATGCCCGAACCTTCGCTTGCGTTGATCGTTTCCGCCGCGACGTTGCTCGCGGTCATCGTCCTGATCTTCATCGTTTCGTCAATGGCGCGCCGCCAGGTGAGCCATCCCGAGTCGCTTGCCCGCGTGCTGGAAGAAAAGCACCTGGCGATGCTGAAGGATCTGAACGCCGGACTGAACCACCTCGGCGACCGGCTGTCCGCCTCGCAGTCCGAGTTGTCCGAGCGGCTGCGCAACACCGTTTCGCAGGAACTGATTCAGACCCGGACCGCGCTTGCCACCCTGCAGCTCAAGCAGGCCGAAGAACTGTCCGCCAACCGCGAAACCCTCACGCAGCGCCTCGCGCAAATGAATACCGAGTTGCAAGGCAAGCATGATCAGCTCCGCACTGAAGTACTCACCCGGATCCTGCAGACGCTGGCGGAACAGAACCGCGCCGAGCAGGAGATGATCCAGACCACCATGCGCAACGCAACTGCGCAACTGGCCGCGTCGATGGAACTGCTCTCCAAGACCACCGACACCCGACTGGAGCAGATCAGCGGGCGAGTCAGCGAGCGCCTGGAAGAAGGGTTCAAGAAGACCAACGAGACTTTCGTCAGCGTGATGGAACGCCTTGCCACCATAGACGAAGCGCAGAAGAAGCTGGACGGACTGACCACCAATGTGGTGAGCCTGCAGGAACTGCTCGGTGACAAACGTTCGCGCGGTGCTTTCGGTGAAGTGCAGCTCGAGAACCTAGTGCGCAATATCCTTCCTGAAATCGCATACGAGTTCCAGTACACCTTCAAATCGAATGGCGCGCGCGCCGACTGCGTGCTGAAGCTGCCCGAGCCGACCGGCATGGTGGCGGTGGATTCGAAGTTCCCAATGGAGAACTACCACCGCATGTTCGAGCCCGGGGTTTCCGAGGCGGACCGTGCATTGGCGCAGCGGCAGTTTCGCGCCGACGTGAAGAAGCATGTCGAGGACATCGCCGCCAAGTACATCATCGCCGGCGAGACGTCCGACGGCGCAGTGATGTTCGTGCCGGCGGAGGCTGTGTTCGCGGAGATCCACGCCTATCACCCGGAGGTGGTGGACTTCGCCATGCAGCGGCGGGTCTGGATCGTCTCGCCGACCACGCTGATGGCGGTGCTGAACACGGCGCGGGCGGTGATGAAGGACGTGGCGACCCGGGAGCAGGTCCACATCATCAAGGACGAGTTGAGCAAGCTGGGCAAGGACTTCGCCCGGTTCGACCAGCGCATGAAGAAACTCGCTGACCACATCCGCATGGCTCACCAGGATGCCGAGGACGTTCGCGTCTCAAGCGACAAGATCACCCGCCGCTTTAACCAGATCGAGCGCGTCGAGCTCGATCAGCTCGAACAGGTCCGCGAGTTCGAGAATGCCTTGCTCGATTCGCCGCAGGAAGACGAAAGTGAGTCCGACGAACCACGTTCCTGAGCACGGACTGCGGCACTGATGTTCGGTTTCAGGCAGTGGCGCAGGCAGCGCATTCTCCGGAGCGGCGGGGTGGAGGACGCGACCTGGAAACGCGCGGTCAACCGCTTTTCCTTTGCTATGCGGCTCACCGAGCAGGAGCGCAGCAAATTGCGCGACTTGGTGGTGTTGTTCCTGCACGAGAAGCAGATTTCCGCCGCGGGCGGCCTGGCGCTGGACCAGGAGATGAAGCTCGGGATCGCAATCCAGGCCTGCATCCTGGTTCTCAACCTGGGCATCGACTACTACGACGGCTGGGTGGAGATCATCGTCTACCCGGATGAGTTCGTCCCGCGCCATGAGATTCGCAATGAACACGGACTGGTCCAGACCGACGAAACCTCGTATGCCGGCCAGGCCTGGCTGCACGGGCCGGTGATCCTGTCCTGGGCCGACGTCGAGAATGCGGGCGATACGGACGGGGTCAACGTGGTGATTCACGAGTTCGCACACAAGCTCGATATGCTCAACGGTGATGCCAACGGATTTCCGCCGCTGCACGCTGGCATGAGCCGCGAGGCGTGGGCGCAGGCGTTCACCGAGGCCTACAAGGATCTTTGCCGGCGCGTGGAAGCCGGCGAAGACACCGACATCGATCCGTACGCGACCGAGGCGCCGGGAGAATTCTTCGCGGTGGTGAGCGAAACCTTCTTCGAGATTCCCGACATCGTGCGCGAGACTTATCCCGCGGTGTATGCGCAACTGGCGGAGTTCTATCGCCAGGACCCCGCGAGCCGCGAGCTGCCGCGGGAGTGGAGGCTGGCAGGTAAGGCGAGAGGCTAGAGGGGAGAGGGGAGAGGCGTGAAGTGAAAGGTCAAAGGTGAAAGGTGAAAGGTCAAAGGTGAAAGGTGAAAGGTAAAAGGTGAAGGGCGTGAAGGGTGAGGCGAGAGGCGTGAGGCGTCGAAATTTCAGCGCGTTGCTATTCGCGGTTGCGCTGGGTTGGCTCGCGGCGGCGCAGGCGCAGCAGACCGTGCTCGAAGTCATCGAGCTGAACTATCGCAACGCCGATCAGGTGATCCCGATGCTCAAGCCGTTGCTGGCGCCGGGAGGCACCATCAGCGGCATGCAGAACCGCATCATCGTCCGCACCACGCCGCAGAACCTCGCCGAGTTGCGCAAGGTTCTGGATGTCGTGGACGCCATGCCGCGCAAGCTGCTGATATCGGTCAGGCAGCAAAGTACCGCGAGCGGGTCGGGGTCCGAGGCGGAAGTCTCAGGTTCGATCGGTAACGATCGAGCGCGCGTTACGGTTCCCGGCACGGGCAGCAACCAGGGCGGGACTGTGGTGATCCGGCGTGGTGACGATCATGTTCGCGGCCGTGTGTCGCAGTCGCAATCCGCGGCGTCCGACAGCAGCGTGCAGACGCTACAGGTATTGGAAGGCAACGAAGCGTTCATCCAGGTCGGCCAATCGGTGCCGGTGCGAAGCCAGTCTGCGCAGGGTTCCGAAACGATTCAGTACCGCGATGCCGGCGCGGGTTTCTATGTGAGGCCACGCGTCAGCGGCAACCAGGTCACCCTTTCGATCAGTACACGGCGCGACAGTGTTGCCGACCCGAACACCGGAGCAATGAATGTCCAGCACGTCGATACCGTGATCTCGGGGCGGCTCGGCGAGTGGCTCGAACTGGGCGGGATAGCGCAGGAAAGAGTGCAGCGCGACAGCGGTACGGTGTACAGGCGGAGCGTCAGCGGTCAGGATGATCGGCGGGTATTGCTGAAAGTGGATGTAGTGCAGTAGTAGGCGAGAGGCGGGAGGGCAAGAAGCAGTGATTCAGTGATTGAGTGATTCAGTGATGCGGATCGGTTACTCAGTCACCCAATCACTTAATCACTTAATCGCTCATTCACCCTTTACTTGAACCGATGAGACCCTCCCACTGGCACCTTGCGCTACTTGGCACATTCCTGGTGATTCTCGTCTGGTCCGGGATCAATCCCAAGGTTCATTTCGTCTGGTTCCTCGAAGTCTTTCCGGCGATCGTCGGTGCGGTCGTGCTGGTCGCGATCTACCCCAGGGTCAAGCTCACCATGCTGGTCTATTGCCTGATCTGGCTGCATGCGCTGGTGCTGATGCTGGGTGGGCACTGGACCTACGCCGAGATGCCGCTCTTCAGTTGGGTGCGGGACGAGTACGGGCTGGCGCGCAATTACTACGATCGCGTGGGGCACATCATGCAGGGATTCGTGCCGGCGATCATCGCCCGCGAAATCCTGCTAAGGAACGGCGTGGTGAAGGGCAGGGGATGGATGTTCTTCATCGTTACATGCATCTGCCTCGCGGTGTCGGCGTTTTATGAATTCATCGAATGGTGGGTGGCGATCGCATCCGGATCAGCCGCCGATGAATTTTTGGCCACCCAGGGAGACATCTGGGATACCCAGTGGGATATGTTCCTCGCGCTCTGCGGCGCCATCGCGTCGCAGCTCATCCTGACCCGTTGGCACGACAGGCAACTGGCGTCAATGAAATGAGACCGGGGATTGGAGTAGCATCCTTGGGAGAGTGCGCGTCGTAGGGGAGGAGAGCGGTTATGGCTTCTATTTCGTCTCGCATCGTTATTGGATTGGCGCTGGCATTTCAGCTCGGCTGCGCCTTTGCCGCGGATAACGTAAAGATCGCTTTCATCGGGGGCTTGAGCGGCACCTTCGCCTTACAGGGCGAGGAGCAATTGACAGTCTTCAATGTCGCCGCCGACATGGTGAATTCGCGTGGCGGGGTCCTCGGGGGCAGGAAAATCGAGATCGTGGCCTTCGACAATAAGGCCAATCCGCAAGATTCGTTGATCGTGCTGAAACAGGTGATGGATCAGGATATCCGCTACGTGGCTTCCACCATCTCCAGCGTCGCACATGCCATCTCGGACGCCCTCTCGAAATACAACGCGCGCAATCCGGACCGGCCGATTCTGCTATTCAATTTCAACGCGCTCGATCCTGCCCTGACGGAAGCAAAGTGCAGCTTCTGGCATTTCCGGTTCGAACCTCATACCGACATGCAGGTGAACGCGCTGACGGACTCCATGGCGAAGCAGCAAGGGCTTCACAAGGTGTATTTGATCAACCAGGACTATGCCTACGGCCAGTCGGTTGCGCACGCGGCCAAACAAATGCTGACGGCCAAGCGCGCGGATATCCAGGTCGTGGGAGATGACCTGATTCCTCTCGGCAAGGTGAAAGACTTCTCTCCGTACGTGGCGAAGATCCGGGCGTCCGGGGCGGACGCTGTGCTGACGGGGAACTGGGGCAATGATTTGTCGCTGCTGATCAAGGCCAGTAACGAGGCCGGCCTGAAAGCGACGTACTACACGCTGTTCGGCGCGTTCTTCGGCACCCCGGCCGCGATCGGTTCGGCCGGGACCGATCGGGTGAAGACCGTTTGGTCGTGGCACATCAACGCTGCCGACCCTGCCTGGGAGAAGCGGTTGCTCGACTACGGCGCAAAGTACAAGGCAGTGTCCGATGTGGCCTATATTCCGCCGTTTCGAGTGATCGAGATGCTGGCGAGCGCCATGAACAGCGTCGGTTCCGCAGATCCTTTGAAGGTGGCTCATGCGCTCGAAGGCATGAAATACGCTGGGCCGACCGGTGAGTCCTGGATGCGCGCCGAAGACCACCAGATGATCGCTCCCCTGTACATCATGAGTTTCGTCAAGGCGGGACAACCCGGGGTCAAGCACGATGCCGAAGGCACCGGTTTCGGCTGGAAAACCGACGCGCTTGTCCAGGCAAAGGACACCGCTCCTCAAATCAAGTGTGCGATGCAACGGCCGTGAACTGCAGACCCGTCCTTGCGGGCAAGAGGCAGATCCGCGACTCGGCCGCCGATGAATTCTTGGCCACACATGGAGGCATCTGGGACATCCAGTGGGACATGTTTTTCGCGCTGTGCGGCGCCATGAATGTTCACGTCACGTGTTTAAGCGGACTCGCGGGCCACTTTGATGCCGCCAATCCCTGATATGGTTCGGGACACGCATGCTGTGGCGACTGGGCGCTGTCAGCCCGCTGGAAAACCCAGTCCAATCACAAGGAGACGCAGGTGAAATTCATGGTGCTGGTGAAGGCAAGCAAGGATTCTGAAGCGGGTGTCATGCCGGACACGAAACTGCTCACCGAGATGGGCAAATACAACGAGGAACTCGTGAAAGCCGGTATCCTCCTCGCCGGTGAGGGACTCCATCCCAGTTCCAGGGGCGTGCGCGTCCGTTTCTCTGGGAGCAAGCGTACAGTGATTGATGGGCCCTTCAGCGAGACCTAAGGAGCTGGTGGCCGACTACTTGGCTCTGGCAGGTGAAGTCCAAGGAAGAAGCCATCGAATGGCTCAAGCGCTGCCCCAATCCAATGCCGGTGATTCCGAGATTGGACTTCGCCAGGTTTTTGAAACGGATGACTTTGGCGCGGCGCTCACGCCGGAGCTTCGTGCGCAGGAAGAGCGCCTTCGCAACACCTCCGGGGGGAAGAAGTAAGCGCGCCATTTCTCGTGCGCTATGCCCTCACTCTAAATGCAACGGACGGCCTTCGGCGGCCGTCGATTATCGACGTTGGGTGGCTCTGACACATCGAGGTAACGCCTATGTGTAGAAACATCAAGACCCTGTTCAACTTCGAGCCGCCTGTGACGGACGAAGAAATTCGTGCGGCCGCACTACAATTCGTGAGAAAGGTGAGCGGCTTCAACAAACCATCGAAAGCCAACGAAGCTGCATTTCTTGCGGCTGCTGCCGAGGTAGCCGCAGTTTCCAGAAACCTTCTGAGCTCGCTTGAAACGAACGCCCCACCGAGGAGCCGTGCAGAAGAGGCCGCCAGGGCACGAGCACGCGCTGCTCAAAGGTTTTCCACGTGAACCGGCTCAACCGGGTCGAACCAGCGTATGACATCAAGGGACGACAGGGTCACGACGACGACAGCACGACGACGACAGGGTCAGGTCTTGCCTTTTGCCCTCTTTGCCTGGCCAATCATTAGTCGACTTAGATAGAACGGCCAAGACACCCCATGGACGATCGGCTCGAACGAAACAAGCGCGCGGTGAAGGAGTTTTACGACCTCATGTTCAACCAATGCAAGCCGCGAGAGGCGATCGAGAGTTACGCTGGCGCTATGTACAGGCAGCACAATCCTCACGTCGCGGATGGCAAGGAAGCATTCATTGCTTACTTCGAGAAGATGGCAAAGGAGTACCCGGGCAAGCGTGTCTACTTCAAAAGGGTATTCGCCGAAGGCAATTACGTGATCCTGCATTGCCACCAGGAGTGGCCAACCGACAAAGACCGGGACTGGGCGGGGATGGATATTTTTCGCCTGGATGATAATGGCAGAATCGTCGAGCACTGGGACGTGCTGCAGGTTGTGCCAAGTACCTCTGCTAACAGCAACACAATGTTCTAACGGTGGCGTCTAAAGTACTGCCGAGCACGAACACGCGCCAGAACGCGAGCGTCACCAGGATCAAGCGTCACCAGGGTCAGGTGCCAGGGCCAGTCAGGTCCCAAGATCTGGTCTTGCCTTTCGCCCCCTCCCTATGTTCCTGTTCCTTGGCGGGAATGCGGTTACCGCGATCACCGGCGCGGACGCGAGCCACTGCATCGCCCCGAAGTGCATGACCCACGACGTATTCGTGCCGCCATCCATTGCCTGGACTCTCCGCGACGGTGATCACGTCAGACAACTACCCGATTCTGGACTGAGATCCCGATCTCGCCGCATTGGGATGGTCAACGCTTCTACCGTGAGTCACGTCGGCGCTTGCCTTGCCGACCTGCCGCCGTTACGCTCGACGGCGTGCTATCGATTCGTGACCTCTGCAAGACCTACGCGGGGCCGCCGCAGCGCACCGTTCTCGTCGGTGTCGACCTCGAGCTCGTTTCGGGTGACTATGTCGCGGTGATGGGGGAGTCGGGCGTCGGCAAGTCGACGCTGCTGAACCTCATCGCGGGCCTCGACCGGGCCGACGCGGGTTCCATCACACTGGACGGCGTCGAGCTCACCACCCGGGACGACGACATGCTGACGGCGCTGCGTCGCGTCGCGATGGGCTTCGTGTTCCAGGCGTTCCACATCCTCCCGTATCTCAGCGTCGCGCAGAACGTCGCACTGCCGTTGTCGCTCGTCGGCGTGGTCCGCGAGGTGGCCGAGCGCCGGGTTGCGGAAGTGCTCGCAGCGGTAGGACTCGCCGATCGCGCGGCGAGCATGCCGCGCGAATTGTCCGGCGGTGAATTGCAGCGGGTTGCGATTGCGCGCGCGGTCGTGCATGGTCCGCGGCTCGTGCTCGCCGACGAGCCCACCGGCAACCTCGATCCCGACAGCGCGGGGCAGGTGCTGCGCCTGCTGCGCGACCAGGTGAAGGCGGGCAACGCGGCCGGCATCCTCGTCACGCATTCGCGCGCGGCGGCAGAGACGGCGGACCGTATCCTCATGCTCACGCGGGATGGGCTGCGTGAGCCCACGCACGGATAGTGCGGCCGCGCGGTGACTCCGATCGCAGGTATCTCGGCGGCGGGTGCGGTGTTCCGCGGAGCGTTCGCGCAGAACCGGACGCGCACTGCGGTCGGGGTGCTCGCGATCGCCCTCGGTGTTGCGCTCGGCTACGCGGTACAGGTCATCAACCAGGCCGCGATCAACGAACTGGCGCAGGGCGTGCAGATTCTGTCCGGCGACGCCGATCTCGAAGTACGCGGTCCACGCGGTGGCTTCGACGAGGCACTGTATCCGGACCTCGCGCGGATGCCCGAGGTGGCTGTGGCGAGCCCGGTCGTCGAGGTCGACGCGAAGCTGGCCCGCCGCGGCGACGCGCTCAGGATCCTCGGTCTCGACGTGTTCCGTGCCGGTTTCATCCAGCCGAGTCTGATCGCGACCGCGGCCGATCGCCTCGACACGCTGCGCTCCGACGTGCTGTTCCTGAGCCCCGCCGCCATGCGCTGGCTCGAGGTGAAGCCCGGCGACGTCTTGCCGTTCCAGGTCGCGCTCGCCGACGTGCCGCTCCGGGTGGCCGGCGAGCTTGTCGGCGGCGGCGAACAGCGCTTTGGCGTGATGGACATCGCGGGCGCGCAGGCGGCGTTCGACCGGCTCGGTCGCATCACGCGTCTCGACCTGCGCTTGCGTTCCGGTGTTGACGTCGCGGCCTTCCGCGATCGGCTGCGCCAGTGGCTGCCGCCTGGAATCGCCGCGGAGCGGCCGGAGACAGGTCTCGCCGCGGGCGTGAGCCTGTCGCGATCCTATCGTGTGAATCTCAATGTGCTCGCGCTGGTCGCGCTCTTCACAGGCGGCCTGCTCGTGTTCTCGACGCAGGCACTCGCGGTCGTGCGCCGGCGCGCGCAGTTCGCGCTGCTGCGAGTGCTCGGTGTGACGCGAGGCCGGTTGACGGCGCTGATCGTCGCCGAGGGTGCGCTGGTGGGTATCGCGGGCAGCCTGATCGGCCTGGCTCTCGGATTCGCGCTGGCGCAACTCACGTTGCGCTGGGTCGGCGCGGACCTCGGCTCCGGGTATTTCAGCGGTGTCGTGCCAGTGTTGCAACTCGACCCGGGGGCGCTCGGCATCTTTTTCGTGCTGGGCGTCGCGGCGGCCGTGCTGGGCAGCATCGTGCCCGCGTTCGAGACAGCGCGCACGCCGCCCGCACTCGCCCTTAAGGCGGGCGACGAAGAGCGCGCGTTCGCGCGGTTGCGTTCGCCGCTGCCGGGACTCGTCGCGGTGACAATGAGCGCGGCGGCGACCGCGTTGCCGCCAGTGGCGGGGTTGCCGCTGTTCGGCTACGGCGCCATCGCGCTGCTGCTCGTCGGCACGCTGCTGCTGATGCCTCGCATCGCGGCGCTCGCGCTGTCGCTGCTGCCGACGCCCGGCCGGCCCGCGCCGCAGCTCGCGATCGCGCAGTTGCGCGGCGCGCCGGGCCAGGTGACGGTGAGCCTCGCGGCCATCGTTGCCAGCGTGAGCCTGATGGTGTCCATGGCGATCATGGTCGCGTCGTTTCGTGGTTCGCTCGACACCTGGCTCGAGCGGATCCTGCCGGCCGACCTCTATGTGCGCGCGGCGGACGGCGGCGACACCGCGTATCTGACTTCAGACGTGCAGGCGCAGATCGCAGCGCTGCCAGGCGTGCGCCGCGCGGAGTTCCTGCGCGAGCAACAACTGCTGCTTGATCCGTCGCGGCCGCGTGTCGTGCTGCAGGCACGCACCATCGACCCCGCGAATCCATCGCGCAATCTGCCGCTCCTCGGGACGTCGCTGGCCGTTGCCGCCGGTGCGCCGCCACCGGTGTGGGTCAACGAAGCGGCCGTCGACCTCTATGGCTTCACTCCGGGCAAAGTGGTCGAACTGCCTCTAGCGGGAAAGGCCACGCGGTTCACCGTCGGCGGTGTTTGGCGCGACTATGGCCGGCAGCAGGGCGCGATCGCGATCGCGCGCGAGCGCTACGTCGCGCTGACCGGTGATCGCGCGGTGACGAGCGGCGCGTTATGGCTAGCGGAAGGTTCGGATCGCGGTGTGGTGCAGGCGTCGCTGCGACGCGAGATTCCCGATGGCGAGCGGCTCGAAATCGCGACGCCGGGCGAAATCCGCGACCTCTCGCTCAAGGTGTTCGACCGCACGTTCGCGGTGACCTATGCGCTCGAGCTGGCGGCGGTAGTCATCGGCCTGGTCGGGCTGTCGTCGTCGTTCGGCGCCCTGGTGCTCGCGCGCCGGCGCGAGTTCGGCGTGCTGCGCCATCTCGGGATGACGCGGTGGCAGGTCGGCACGATGTTGGCAACGGAGGGCTTCGCCGTGAGCAGCATCGGTCTTGTCGTCGGTCTCGCGCTCGGGTTCGTCATCAGCCTGATCCTGATCCACGTCGTGAACCGGCAGTCGTTTCATTGGGGGATGGAGCTAGCGCTGCCGTGGCGGACGCTCGCCGGGTTTGCGCTCGTCGTGCTGGCGGCCTCGACGATCACGGCAATCGCCAGCGGCCGGCAGGCGATGGGCGACGATGCGGTGCGCGCGGTGAAGGAGGACTGGTGAGCGCGCAACGAACGGAACGGCCATGAAGCGGCGCGCGTTCCTCGCCGCGCCGCTGCTGCTGGTCGCAAGGCGCTCAATGGCCGATGCCGATTACCCGCGTGTCGGACCGGGCCGCGTGCTGGACTTCCCGCGCGACCATGGCAGCCATCCGGAATTCCGTACCGAGTGGTGGTACGTCACCGGCTGGGTCGTGGATGCCGCCGGCAACCACTACGGCGTGCAGGTCACGTTTTTCCGCAGCCGGCCACGAGTGGCTGAGGCCAATCCGAGCGCATTCGCGCCGCGCCAGCTCGTGTTGGCTCACGCCGCACTGGCCGACCCGCGTCACGGGCGGCTGCGGCACGATCAGCGCGCCGCGCGCGCGGGATTCGGACTCGCCGGCGCGGAAGAGGGCACGACCCGCGTATGGATCGACGACTGGTCGCTGGATCTGGTGGACGGCGGCTACGCGGCGAAGATCGTAGCGCGCGAATTCGCGCTCGACCTGCGCTTTGCATCAAGGCAACCGGTGCTGCTGCACGGTGAAGGGGGTTACTCGCGCAAGGGGCCGTCGGCGCGGCAGGCGAGCTATTACTACAGCCGGCCGCAGCTCGCCGTGACGGGGAAGCTGACGGTCGCGGGAAAGGAAATCGCAGTCACCGGCGTGGCGTGGCTCGATCACGAGTGGTCGAGCGAGGTGATGGCGTCCACTGCCGCCGGTTGGGACTGGACCGGCATCAACCTCGCCGACGGCGGTGCGCTGATGGCGTTCCGGATGCGCGACCCCATCGGCGGCGCGCTGTGGGCCGGCGGGACTCTGCGCGTGGCCGACGGCGGTGTGCGCGTATTTGCGCCCAACGAGGTCCGTTTCACGCCGTGGCGCACTTGGCGCTCGCCGCGCACCGGCGTCGCCTATCCCGTCGCGATGGCGGTGGGTCTCCCTCGTGCGGAATTCCTGCTCGAACCAATCATGGACGATCAGGAACTCGATTCGCGCGCGAGCACTGGCACGATCTACTGGGAAGGCGCGGTGCACGCGCTGCAGTCCGGGCGCGAGGCAGGCCGCGGGTATCTGGAACTTACGGGTTATGGGGCACCATTGCGGTTGTGACGGATCGCATGGACCGAGCCATCGCCGATCGCCCAACCTTGAAAGTGTCATTCTGATGCCCAGAGTTTCAACCGGGTCGGACCAGCGTATGACATTGATCTTGTTGATAGTCGGACCCACTGCTTAGGACTACAACCCGCGTAAAGTGCGCAAAGGTGCGTTCCGGGAAAGTTGAATAACACCCCTCCGTGGAACGAAAGCGCCGAAACGACGGGGGACTAGGGTGGTCCAACCCGTTCAAGATATTGATCCGCGGGTTACCTCTCCTGCACTTGATTTCCAGCCAGGGATCGGAATGGGCAGACCCTTCAGCGCAGGCTTGATAGAAGGCACGAGGCCCCGTGTCAGTGCAACGCAGCGCGTGCTGAAGGCGGCGCGCGAAGCAATCGCCGGGTATCTATCGCCCGGATCAGGGCCGTTACGTGTCGAACACGACCGAGCTGCGCCGCGCGTCCTGTTGTTGACATCCACCATGGGCTCGGGTCATCTGCGTGCCGCACAAGCGATCGAGGCAGCACTGTTGGAACGCTCGCCCACCCCGATCGTGCAGACGATCGATTTCTGGTCTTTGATGGACGCAGGTGTCGCACAAGCCGTGCGCCAGACTTATCTGCGGCTGGTGCAGGAACGCCCCGAACTGTACGACCGGATCTATCAGCTCGACCAACGCACCTGGCGCAACATCTTGGAGAGCAACGAAGCGCCACCGCCCGCTCTAGCCGAGGGCTTGGAGCTGATCACGGCCACTGGCGCAAACGAGGAACGGCTGGAGCTGAGCGGCGGCCATTTTGCGCTGGATCGCGTGCTGTTTCGCTTGCTTTGTGCGGCGCTTCCCAAGCCTGCGCGGAGGAGTTCGGGAAATATTGTGCTGGGGTGGCGCGCACTGATCCTGATCAAGGGGGGCTGGGCGCGGCTTGGACGACGGTTGGAAGCGCGCCTGCGCGCCTTCGGCCCCGACGTGGTTATAGCCACGCAGATGAGTTCGGCGGCTCTGCTCTCCTTCGTGAAAAAACGCCGCGGGTTAAATACACCGTTGATCGGTGTATTGACGGATTTCGGTGTGCACGACTTCTGGATTCAGCCGGGGATCGACTGCTATTGCGTCGCTCATGACTCGATCGCCGACTTATCGGGCGTTGCCATCGAACGCTCGCAGATGTCTGTGACCGGTATACCTCTGATGCCCGGCTTCAAAAATCCGCCAAGCGACCGGCAAGCGCGGCTACAGCTCGGACTCAGCCCAGACGCCGCGGTCGTGCTCGTGGCGGGCGGTGGCCTGGGCCTGGGGGTGGATGCGGTCGCTGCACGTCTGCTGGCCTGTGCGGCTCGCGTGCAAGTGCTCGTATTGGCAGGTCGCAATGTGTCCGCGCGCAGGTCACTCGCTCCACTCGTCGCCCGGTATCCGGGACGACTCAGCGTGTGGGATTGGACCGAGCGGACGGAAGTCTTCATCCGTGCCGCCGATGTCGTGGTCGGCAAACCGGGCGGACTGACGGTGGTCGAGGCGCTGGCATGCGGCCGGCCGCTGTTGGCGACGCGCTCTTTGCGTGGACAGGAAAGCTTCAACGTGCGCTTCCTCGAGCAGCACGGCGTCGGCCGCCTGGTGCCCGAGGACGATCTGCCGGCGGCCATCGAATCCCTGCTCGCGAATCCCGGCGAACTTGCCCGAATCCAACATCGCGCGTGGACTCTGGGCAGGCGCGACGGGGCGTCGCGGATCGCAGCATCGGCCCTGGCGCTCGCGCAATCGCGAAGCCGCAGCGAGACGGTACCTATGCCGATGGACTGGGTGCGGCAAATCACGCAAAGCTGCCTGCGCAGGGTGGACGACCTGTACCGCGACCGGCATCGATTGCAGCCCGTCGGGGAGATACTGTACGTGGGGCGCTCCCGGTATCGCGGCCCTGCAATGGCGTTCCCGGACGGTACCCGGTTATCGCCCGGGGATCTGGCCGGCACGCTGCACTTCAACAACGCGCGCTTCCCCCGGATCGAAGCAGACACCTCCAGACGAGCGGCGTTGCGTTTTGTGCGATTGATGCTCGAGTCCATGCATATCTTGGCAGACAGAGCACGCCAGGATCCGCTCTTCTCGGACCTGGCGGTCTACCACGCGGTAAGCTGGCTGCCGCCTCATGGCCAGCGCATCGGTTTCTTCACTGAACCGTTTCCGGATGGACCCAAGAAGCGCCTGCTCGCCACGTACTTCCGTCTTCTGGTGTGGGCGTACGCGCCCGCAGAGCAGACCCGCGCTTCGGCCAGGCCGGACCCGACCATTTACTGGCTCACTCGCAAGGAACTGCTGCGGCGATTCGGCGACGTGCGCGATGATGAGGAAGAAAGAAATGGCGAGTCTCTCGCTCGCGTTCGCGCAGCCACCTGAAGCCAGGTGTGTGTACCTGACCTTTGACGACGGGCCGGATCCGCAGTGGACGCCGCGTATCCTCGACATCCTGGCCGAGGCCGCCGTACCCGCCACCTTCTTCCTCGTAGGACGGCACGCCGTGCGCTATCCCGCACTGGTGCGGCGACTTGCCGCGGAGGGGCACGCGGCGGGTAATCATACTTGGAGTCACCGCCATCCTTGGACACTGCTCTCTTCGGCCGCGCGCAAAGAAGTTCACGATGGCGCTGCTGCAATCGCCGACATCATCGGCCGAGCGCCGAAGTTTTTTCGGCCACCGCACGGGCGCTTGCGCCGTTGCATGATCGAGGAAGCCGAACGCGGAGGTCAGACCTTGGTGCTATGGAACCACAGCGCGGTTGACTGGGGCCCGTGGGCGAGCGCCGCGGGCATCGCCGCACGCCTGGAATCCGTCCAGGGCGGAGACATCGTGCTGCTGCACGACGGAAGGGGCCGGATCAACCGCCCGTGGCGGACCGCCGAAGTGCTGCCGGCTTTTCTCGATCGCTTGCGCCGGCGCGACTTGCGGCCGGCACGCCTGGGCTGACGTGGCAATGCCTGGGAGACTCCTCGTTTTGGCGGTGGCGCTGTCCGTTCTGAGCGGCTGCGCCCCGGTGCGGCACTACGACGCGGCGCTGGTGCTGGCGGACGTGGCAGTCGGCGACGCGCCCTCCCGGCTCAAGGCAAAAACCGCGCCGCCGACGCGCACGGCGATGCTTTACAGCGTTTCGGGTCGCGATCATGCGGGCGACCTCTACCTGCCGGGCAAAGGCCACCCACTGGCCGGCATCGTGCTGGTGCCTGGTGCGGTGCCCATGGGCAAGGACGACCCGCGCTTGGTGGCCTTTGCGACCACTCTAGCGCGCGCCCGCTTCGCGGTGCTGGCGCCCGAACTGCCCGGCTTCCGCCAATTGCGCATCCACCCTGCCGACGCACGCATCGTCGCCGATGCCTTCGCCTATCTCGCCGGGCGGACTGACCTCGCCCCGGCGGGGCGCGCCGGCCTCGCCGCTTTCAGCTACGGGGTAGGCCCCGCGCTGCTCGCTGCACTGGAGGGGGACGTGCAGGAGCGGGTGCGCTTCGTCGTCGGCGTGGGCGGCTACCACGATTTGACCCGCGCCGCCCGCTACCTCACCACGGGCTATTTCCAAGCGGAAGAACGGCGGCTGTTTCTCGCGCCCGACGACTACGGCAAGCTGGTGCTGCTGAACACCGCCCGGTTTTATATCGAAGCCAGCGATGCCCGGACGTTCGAGAGCATGATCGAGCGCCGCCTGAAAGACCGCGCCGCCGATCTTTCCGACCTGGCCGAACGGCTCGGCCCGCAGGGGCGGGCGGTCTACGCGCTCGCCATCAATGCCGATCCCGATCGCTTTCCAGTCCTGTACGCGGCGCTGCCGCAGGCCATGCGCGCCGATATTGCCGCGCTGTCCCTGCACAACAAAGACCTGAGCAGGCTCAGGGCGCGCTTGATCCTGGTGCACGGCCGCAGCGACAATCTGATCCCCTACCAGGAAAGCAACGCCCTGGCGGCGGCAGTTCCCCCTTCCCAGGCGCGCCTGTATCTCCTCCACGTCATCCTCGGGCATGTGGATCTGAGCGTTTCGCATATCCTCACCTGGCGCTTCCTGACACGGGAGTTGCCGGACATCTTCCGCATGTGGCAAGCCGTGGACGCGCTGCTCGCCGAGCGGCAGGCGCATGAGTAGCCGCCGCGCCCGCCTGACCGCTCTCGCCTTGCTGATCGTGGGCAACAGGGTCGCGCTGAGCTAGCCCCGATTCAGTGGACAGCGATTTAGGATACGCCTGCACGACGTTCGAACTCGACGGGAGACAGATAGCCGAGTGTCTGATGCAGGCGCTGCCGGTTACGCAATTTCGAGGCTTGTCTGGGCGGCCTCACCCGTTGCAAAGAGGCGATGTTGAGCTAGGCTCAACTTGCCGCGGTGCGAGATTCCTACGCGCAGCGCAACTTCTCGGGTTGCATGAACACGGTCGGCACCTTGGTCGGATGCAATCCCATCTCCGCCGAGCAGCGCGATCTGGTCAGACGCCGGAATCTGGCGGTCAATCTGTTTCTGTGCGCCAGCGCGATACTGGGTTGCGATGAATGCTTGCTCACACCCGAGCAGCGGGCACGGATCGCGGCGGAATTGGCGTTAGCGCCGGCGCCAGACCTGCCAGCGCTCAGCGCCTTGGAACACCGGGATCGAGTCGGTGACCGCCTTGTCTTCGACCAAATCGAAGTAGGGGTCGAGCAGCGCGTGCAGCGCTTCAGGAGTAGTGCCGAAGGGCGGACCCTTTTCAGTTTCCTTGAAGAAGAAGAACCCTACCAGCTCGCCGCCCTGCCGGAGAAGCCGCGCCGTCCGCGGCGGGTATTGCGGCCACATTCGCGGCGGCAGGGCGCACAGGAAGGCCCGCTCGTAGATCACGTCGTAGGGCTTGCCGAAGTCGAACTCGAAGAAATCGGCGAGCAGGACGATGTCACCGAAACGGGAGAGATTCTTCTTCGCCAGTTCCACTGCCGCCGGGCTGAAGTCGATCGCCAGAGCGTCGAAACCGTTCTCGGCCAGGTAACCTGCCTCATACGCCGAACCGCAGCCTGGAATCAGCACTCGAGCGCCCCTGGGCATCTTCGGCACATACTCTCGCAACGCTGCGGGCACCTTGCCCGCATCCCACGGCGTGACTTTGTCGCGGTAGCGGCTTTCCCAGAAGTCTGACGTCGAACTGTCTTGTGCCAAGAATGAACCTCACTTAACGCAAAGGACGCAAAGGTACGCAACGGAACCTAGGAAACCGCATGGAAAGGTTAAACGGGGAAATAATCGCGCCCAATTTATCCCTATCTCTGGCTTCCTGGCATCTTGGTGGTTTCCATTTAGTCTTTCGTTTTTCCTTCGCGTACCTTTGCGTCCTTTGCGTTGAGGGCGTTTCCCCTTTCATGCTGTTTCACCGCCCTCCGGCCCGTAAAACATCACCCAGGTGCAGAAATCGTCGGTGAATTCGACGAAGCGGTGCTCTACACCCGCCGGGACGAACAGCACGTCGCCGGTCTGGAAGGGATGACGGTCAGTGCCGTTGACGAACCAGCCCGAGCCGCGCGCGATCACGTAGATCTCGTCGCGGGTGTGCGGCTTCTGCGGGTCTTGCCCGGCGGGGCGGTACATCTTCACTTGCAGCGTGCCGTGCTCGAAACAGAATGCGGACCGAATGCCTTCCCTGATCTTCGACACGGCGTCGAGCGCATCCGAAATGGTGACCCGCCGCTTGTTCTTCGAGATCGTAAAGTTCTTCTCGGGTTTCATGATGTGGTTTTCGCTCATCCCTCGCCCCTCGTCCCTCGGCCCTGCAACTGCTTCCATCGGAAGCAGTTGACCGTATGGTCGTTCACCATTCCGGTGGCCTGCATGTGGGCATACATGATGGTACTGCCGACGAACTTGAAGCCGCGGCTCTTAAGGTCCTTGCTCATCGAATCGGAAACTTTGGTGCTGGCGGGTACTTGCTTCATGGCCTTCCATGAATTCTGTATGGGCTTGCCCTCGGTGAATCGCCAGATGTAGGCGTCAAAGCTGCCGAATTCCTTCTGCACTTCAAGAAACGCCCGGGCATTGTTCACCGCGGCCTCGACCTTGAGCCGGTTGCGCACGATCGCAGGGTCCTGCAGCAGCTTGTTGATCTTCGCCTTGTCGTAGCGCGAGACCTTCTCCGGATCGAAGCCGCTGAACGCCTTGCGATAGCCTTCGCGCTTGTTAAGTATGGTGGACCAGGAAAGCCCGGCCTGCGCGCCTTCAAGGATCAGAAACTCGAACAGCACCCCGTCGTCGTGCTGCGGTACGCCCCATTCGTGGTCGTGGTAGTCAAGGTAGAGCACGTTGCTGCCTGTTGCCCATTTGCAGCGCGTCTTTTCGCTCATTGTTCTCTCAGAAAGGCAGTTGTTGTTGGTCGATTCCTGCGACGGCGTAGGAGAGCCGGCCGTCGATCATCCGTGCAGCGGCAGTCCAGGGATGGGGTTCGGTAGCGGCTGCGTCGAGGATGTGGATGACTTCGATTCCCAACGCCTTGAGATGGTCGGCAATCAGCCCGCGGTGACAACTGCGCCATGACTTCTCAGCGCACATGATCGCCGTCGCTCCCGCCTGTGTAGCATGGAGCAGGCGCGCAATGCCCTGGTTGAATTCCGCAGTTTCCATGTAATCCGCGTAGCCGCGAAATCCCGCTTCGCGCCACGCGGTGTTGGGCGAACCCGGCTTTGGCTCGCGCCGCCCGCCTAGCTCCGGAAAATGCAGGTACGCGATACCCTTGCCTGCCAGCAGTTCCGCAAGCGCGTCGCGATTGAATTGCGGATGACGGCGGGAAGCAGGGAAGCGGCGCACGTCGGCAAGCAACTCGACGCGGTGCGCCGAGAGCATTGGCAGAAACGCATCGGCCGCAAGTGTCGAGTGGCCGATGGTGAAGATTCTTGACGGGCGGTTCACTCTTCCTCTGAAGATCTGCTTTCTGCGTACCGCGGCAGCCCGTCGGCGAGCTTGATCCAGGGAATCTGCCGCTTGGTCCAGATGTGGTCCACCGGCGTGATCGCTCCGGGATCATCCAGGCTGGCGATCGTGACGTCGATCGTCTGCGGCGATTTGTGGAACTGGAAAGTCAGTTGCGTGCCGCAGTTCGGGCAGAACTGGCGAAATGCGATCTCGGAAGAATCGAAACGCGCGGGTTTGCCCTTGGTGAAGGCAAAATCGGCGGACCGGAAAGTTGCCCAGGAAACGAATGCGGCGCCGCTTGCGCGCCGGCAGGTTTCGCAGTGGCAGTGGCTTTCGTTGGATGGTTTGCCGGTGGCCTCGTAGCGGATGCGGCCGCACAGGCAACCGCCGGTGAAAGGTCTCCCAACCATGTCAGACCTCGATGCCGTACTTTCTCAGGATCGGAACCATGATGCCATAGCAGGCGACGGTGGCGAGCATAGCGGCGAGGAGGCCCGGCCAGAACGCCCATCCTGCCCGCAACGCGAGAGGCAGCACGACGAAAAACGCGAGCGAGGGCAGCACCAGCCAGAACACGCCGGTGGACAGCGTCGCAATCCTGGCGCTGTCCCCGGTGTCGAGGTAGAGCCAGATGAACGCCAGCAGCGAGGTGATCGGAAGCGACGCGACCAACGCGCCGACCAGGGTGCTGCGCTTGGCGATCTCGGATATCAGCACGATCAGTACCGCGGACACCAGGATCTTGACTGCGTAGTAGCCCATTGCCTTCCCTCTCAGTTTGTTCCCGTTTCCTCCACCAGGAACAACGGCACCGGCTCGCTTCCGTGGTCCACGGCTATTTCGAACCCGCGTTGCGTTGGCGCCATTCCTGGATCGCGATTGCGATGCCGGCGACATACAGTGCGGCCACGACCAGCAATTGCAGTTCGGTGACAGATTTTCCCCCGAAGAAGAAGGCCACTGCGATGTAACCCAGGCCGGCGTGCCCGCAGACGATGGCCGCCTGGCTGGTGAGCGCGAGCGTGCCGGGGCCATCGGTATCCGTATAACTGGCCACGCCCATCATGCCGCTCACCACCATGGACAGTATCTGCACCGTCAGTGCGAGACTGACCAGGACCGCCAGTCCGGCAATCGGCTTGGCCCAATTCGGCGCGATGCTCGACAGCGGCAACACCACCAGGTAACTGCCGGCAAAGTAGAAGCCGATGGCCACCAGCAGACCGAAGCCGAGCAGAAAATTGATCCGGGTGAACATACTTTTGTGTCGAACACGATAGCAGGGATGAGGCTTATTTGGATGAGAATTTCGGCAACGTGATGTGCCAGATGATGGAGCAAGGATGAAGGTTGAAGGACCAAGGATGAAGGTGGAAGGATGAAGGAATAAAGATGAACGGGCGAGGCGAGAGTGACACCAGCCGGCCGTAGGCCGGCATTAATAGCGTTCACGCAAAGGACGCGAAGGAACGCAAAGTTCGCAAAGGAATACAAGAATAAGAGGATTGATGTTGGCCACTACGGCCTTTCTTCATCCTTCCGCCTTCATCCTTGCTCTCACACCCGCTGGACTTTCCATTTGTGGCGGCAGATACTTTGCTGACCGATTGTCATAGTGCGAGGTGAGCGATGGCCACGAAGCAATCCGGATTGATCGTACGTTTCGGTGAATTCAAGGAAACCTGGCAGACGCTGAACTACTACGAGCGCATCGAGCAGGTGATCGCGCTGGTGCTCACTTACCTCATCGCGGTGATCATCCTGATCGCAAGCTGGGACCTCGCCAAGGAGGTATTCCTTCTGGCGTGGCACGGACTTCTCGATCCGCTCGATCACAAGATGTTCCAGGTGATCTTCGGCCAGATCATGACCCTGCTGATCGCGCTCGAGTTTAAGCACTCGATCATAAAGGTGGTGGCGCATCGCGAGAGCATCATCCAGGTCAAGACGGTGCTGCTGATCGCGCTGCTCGCGATCTCGCGCAAGTTCATCATCCTCGAACCCAACCAATACTCGGCGCAGACCATACTCGGCCTCGCCGCCGTGGTGATCGCGTTGGGTATCACCTATTGGCTGATACGCGACCGCGAGGCGAAGGCTGCGGTCGCAAGGTGAGGGGCGGGGGTCCGGGTACTGGGATCAAGCGGGGCGGGCATCGGCTGATCGACTGATGAAGCTGGCCTAAGGGCTAGGCGCTTCCTCCTGGAGGAACTGCAGCACCGCGACTTCTTCCTGGCGCAACGCCGGCGGAGGGCTTTCGCGACGCTTGCGACGCGACGGCGTTTCCGCCGGCAACGGCAGGGGCGCGGTACGGCCATGCTGATAGGCCTGCAACAGCGCGGGATGAACGTAGTACTTCCGGCATACCGCGCGCGTGTTGCCGAGCCGCTCAGCCACGGCGTCGATCGCATGCACGATGTTCTTTTCCGTCGCGCGCTGGCTCGATGCCGGCCTCATGGCTCGCAACTCCCGGGCCGCCAGCATAGTGCCGGCCCACGTGCGGAAGTCCTTGGCAGTGATATCGCGACCGGTAATCACCCTCAGATAGGCATTGACGTCGTCGGAAGCGACCGACTGGCGTTTCCCGGCGGCATCGAGGAATTTGAATAATTCCTGTCCGGGCAGGTCCTGGCATTGCTGGACGATGCGCGCCAGCCGGCGGTCGGTGATCGCCACGTCGTGCTGGACGCCGCTCTTGCCCCGGAAACTGAACCGCAATGTCGCGCCCTTGATCTGAACGTGGCGCCCGCGCAGGGTGGTGAGACCGAAAGAGCGATTCTCGCGTGCGTACTCGTCGTTGCCGACCCGAATCAACGTTCGATCCAGCAGTTGCACCACTGTGGCCAGGATCTGGCGTCGCGACAGGTCGCGGGCTCGAAGATCGCGCTCCACACGATCGCGGATATCAGGGAGGACCTCGCTGAATTCCAGGATACGCCGAAATTTCGACTTGTCGCGCGCTTCGCGGTACGAGGGATGGTAGCGGTACTGTTTGCGCCCGCGGGCATCGCGCGCGGTGGCCTGGATGTGACCGTTTGGATCCGAGCAGATCCAGACGTCGGTCCATGCCGGCGGAATCACCAGGGACGTGATACGTTTGCGCTGAGCCGAGTCGGTGATGCGCACGCCGTCCGGGCCGTAGAAGGCCCAACCCCTGCCGGCGCGGCGCCGGCTTATTCCCGCCAGGCCGTCCGTGACATAGCTAAGTCCAGCGCGCGTGGCCGCCATGCGGTGCTCGTCGATACGCGGTGATGCCACCGAATCCCCCTTTCCTTGAATTTCGGCGGACACAGAGTATCCGGATGCTCCCGCGGAAGGCAAGCGCCGTTCGACTAGAATTTTTCGCGGTTAGGGAGCCCCAGGTTGTTGATCCGGGACTTGCGCAGGAGCTTGAGCAGCAGGTTGCGGAAGAATCGAAACATCGGGTAAAGGATGGCGGACAGGCCCTTTGACCGAAAGATCCAGTAGGTGAGCCGGTTGAACACGCCCGATCGGCTGCTCATCAACGACAGGACGTGGATGGCGTCGGCACCGTAGTACAGCGTATTGCCGACCTTAAGCACCATGCCTTCGTCGATGTCGAGACGTTTTGCGGAGATCTCGTCCATGATTGCACCGGCGTCGCGCGCGTTGACCAAGCGCAGCGTGCCAACCGACTCGCGGATGCGAACCATGCGGCAGTAGGCATCGCACACCGGGCATTCCCGGTCGTACACGAGAAGAATTTCGGCTGGGCTCAGTCGCTCAATATGGCTCGCGTCGGTACTCATGTCCGCGATAACGGTTCTGCGAACTCAGTCATTGTACTTACCCGACGTGCCGGCTTAACGGAGACGCCGCATCCAGTGAACTCAGCGCGGCGCCCGCTGGTGCGCAGCAGTTCGAACAACGGGCTTTCGCACTCCACCTGATCCCGCTGGGACAGCACAGCGTGTCGGGAAGCGCCGGTGCAGTAACTCTTGTTTGATGGCGGTTAGCGTGTCCGGCCTGGAGATGAAGGTCGGCAGCACAGAAGGAAAGTGCAGGCAAGGCGCGGGACCTCCGCCGCGTACGTTCACTGCATGCGGTTTTCAAGGCCACTCCAATGAAAAGACGGTAAATATCCGATAGGGCCCCGGTTCCGTGTTTTTGAACTTGCAATTCTCCAACAGCTGCTGTGCATGCTCCAAAGAAACCAACAAGCAATGCTCATTCGTTTCCACTTCGCCAGCCAGGGCGTTGCAGGATAAGGGCGAGCATTCGGCGCTTGTTCCCACAGAGAAAGTTACGACGTCGTAGCCTTCCAAAACCTTCCCGTGCGGTGCGGTCACTCCGGTTGTGAACGAAGGTTCCGGTTCGAAGCTCGCCCATTGACCTCCGGTGTCATCGAATTCGAGATCATGGGCTTCGTAGTAAAAAAGACTTGTCCCTGTCAGATCAATGTGATTTTCCCGTGCTAGTTGCCGGATGGCTTCCGGGGTATCGAAAAACCAGCAGCCATTGTGCTTCCAATAGTTGATGTAGTCAGTGAAGTCCTTGGATATACAGTTGCTGACCGAGTAAATGTCCGTGACGCTCCCAGCCTTTAGCCATTCCGGGCGGATGCTTACCCGCTTGGCCATGTACCCGACAGGAATCATGGTTGTCCTAACGTAAGGGGAGAGGGTGCAACGCGGCCCTATCGCGCAGTACGGCTGACCGAAGGGTCAGGCGGCACATAGTTTGCGTAATCCGGCAGATGTTTCTATGTGAGGCACCAGATGGGGTCGTTCGCCCCGTGCGATCCGGAAAACATGGAATTCATCCTGGAAGCCGATGGTTTGCAGCATGTTCGAGATTGCGGCTGTCTGCTTCGAGTCTGACCAGTGTGCAGCCGAAATCCTGGAGAGTGCTCGCGGGATGGTAGCTTTCCATTCGATGAGCGTTGGGGCGACGCCGTCGAGAGGCAGGTCCCCGTCGGTGGGAATAGTAATTTGCCAACTCAACGACCCACGGCTCATTGCTTCAACATTTCCCAAGGGAACCGTCGAGGCGGCCGTCGCAGCGCGAATGTCGTTGGTTCGACTGATCCACGTTACAAGGCGCGGTACCGCGTTCGAGCGTTCCCGATTGAGGTGGAACCAGCGCGGGCGATCGGGGTTCGCGGCAGCGGGATTGATCGAAATGACCTCGAGATACAAGGCATCTCCAAGCCTGAGCAGGCAATTGTGTGTTCCCATGCGCGGATGCTCACCTCCGGCTTGAGGCGTTACGCCAACAGCGTCGCGTACGTACTCCACGCCGATCGCAAGCGACGGCGCCGTGACGACTATGTGGTCGATATATGAACGCAGCGTCGTGATGCCTGGCACCGGTCGGTGGGCCTCACCTGAAAGAGTGAATACTGCTTGCGCGAATGCGCGGCCAGGCAAACGCGGTCACCGATCAAACCGCGCATAAAGGATCGGCATCAGAATCGCGAGAACGATCAACACCAACGCGACGTTCAGCGCAAAGAGAGCCAGCATCACCAGCGGCGCGCACAGGACGACTGTCGCCAGGATCCATGGCACGGGTGGAGATGTCCCCATATCCGCGCCCAACTTTCTGGACAGCCACGCCGCAAGCATTCCCTGCGCTGGCTTGGCGTGATGTCCGAGCGCTAGCGCCAGGGCCCGGTTCTCGAGCCAGTAGAAAAACACGTACATCTGAACGAACAGGCTGCCGATCAAGATGACAGGTGCGAGGACAAGCGCCAAGAGCGTAAGAAGTCCGTGCGCACCGGCAAGAAACACCACGGTCCCCGCGGCGCACGCAATGCTGATGAGGACAATGAACAGCACGGCCGGAATCACGAGCCGCTTTCGCTCGAAGACGTAGAGCCGGAACCCCTCCACTTCCTGGAACCTTTGTGCGAGGTCTTGCGCCTCCTTCAGTGTTTCAAGCGGCAAAAATCGCACAATCCAGTGCTGCGTGGGGGCTTTTCGGTTTGGAGTCGCCATGACGTGACCTCCTGTCCGTAAGAGGCAACAAGCATACGAAACTCCGGGCAACAATGCTGAAAATATTTCCACACCTGCCCGACGACGAGGATTTGCCTGGGCACTCTGACGTCAGCACGACGATGATTTACACTCTCACATCCTTGATCACGGCGGCTGGGCAGTCGCCAGCCCGCTGGGCGCGATCTGAATCTGAGGGACACCAAACTGCAGCTCGAACAATTCTTTTCCGATTCCGGCCCGCTTAACTCGGCCATTCCCGGCTACCGCCTGCGTCCGCAACAAGTGGAGATGGCGCAGGCGGTCGAGCAGGCGATCGAAAAGCGTAGCGTCCTGATCGCCGAGGCCGGTACGGGTACCGGCAAGACGTTCGCCTATCTGGTGCCGGCGCTAGCCAAGGGCGGCAAGGTGATCATCTCTACCGGCACCAAGACCCTGCAGGACCAGTTGTTCAGCCGCGACATCCCGATGGTGCGCAACGCGCTGCAGGCGTCGGTGACGGTGGCGCTGCTCAAGGGGCGGGCGAACTATGTCTGCCATTACCACCTGGAGCGCGCCAAGAACGACGGGCGCTTCCTGGACCGCGACGACGTGGTGTACCTGGCGCGCATCGAGTCCTATGCCAGGACCAGCAAGACCGGTGATCGCAGCGGACTGGCCGAAGTGCCGGAGGACGCGACCGTCTGGCCGCAGGTGACCTCGACCCGGGAAAACTGCCTCGGCGGCGATTGCCCGAAATACAAACAGTGCTTCGTCATGGAGGCGCGCAAGCAGGCTATGGAAGCGGACGTCGTGGTGGTGAATCATCACCTGTTCTTTGCCGACGTGGTGCTGCGCGACGAGGGCGTGGCGGAGCTGCTGCCTGCGTGCAACACCGTGATCTTCGACGAGGCGCACCAACTGCCCGAGACCGCCAGCCTGTTCTTCGGCGAGACGGTTTCCACCCATCAACTCATCGAACTGGGGCGCGACACCCGGATGGAAGCCGCCATTTCGGCAAAAGACAATCCGGCACTGCCGGATGCCGCTTCGCAACTGGAGAAAGCAGCGCGAGACCTGCGGCTGCAGGTGCGCGACGAAATCGGCCGCCAGCCTTACGCGCAGGCCGCGGCAAATAGCGACTTCACCGAGGCATTGAACGTGGCAGTGACGCAGCTCACCGAACTTGCAGGGGTGCTGAAATCGCAGGCCGATCGCTCCGAGGGGCTTCACAATTGCTGGATGCGGGGGATGGAGATGCTGGACCGCCTCGGCCGCTGGCAGGAGGAAGAGGACCGCGAGCGGGTGCGCTGGGTCGAGGTGTTTGTCCATTCGGTGCACCTGAACGCGACGCCGCTCTCGATCGCGGACATCTTCCATCGTCAGATCAGCGGCCATCCGCGCGCGTGGATCTTTACTTCCGCTACGCTATCCGTGGGCGGCGACTTCTCTCATTACCAGCGCGAAATGGGCCTGGACGAAGCGGCCACCGCATTCTGGGAAAGCCCATTCGACTACCAGAACCAGGCACTGCTTTATGTCCCCGAGAAACTGCCGGAACCGAACTCCGAGGGCTACACCCGGGCGGTGGTGGACGCGGCGCTGCCGGTGATGGAGGCCGCGGAAGGGCGGACATTCTTTCTCTTCACCAGCCTCAAGGCGATGCGCGAGGCGCGTGAATTGATGGAGACCGGAATGAAGCGCATGGGCATGGAGTATCCGCTGCTGATGCAGGGAGAAGGCTCGCGCACCGAATTGCTGGAGCGCTTCCGCAAGCTCGGCAACGCGGTTTTGTTGGGGAGCGCGTCGTTCTGGGAAGGCGTGGACGTCAAAGGCGAGGCGTTGTCGCTGGTGATCATCGACCGGTTGCCGTTCGCGCCTCCCGACGATCCCGTGCTCGCGGCGCGAATCGAGAAAATGAACAGCGAGGGCCGCAACGCCTTCATGGAATACCAGGTTCCGCAAGCGGTCATCACGCTCAAGCAGGGCTCGGGCAGATTGATCCGCGACGAGAACGATCGCGGTGTGCTGATGATCTGCGACCCGCGCCTGATCTCCAAGCACTACGGCAAGCGCATCTGGCGCAGCCTGCCGCCGATGAAGCGCACCCGGGACCTCGGCGAGGTGCGCGACTTCTACAAGAGCATCGCCGCTAACGAAGCGGCCGCGGCGCGCTGATCGCGCAAGTCAGTCCAGGAAGAACGTTGGCCAGATCAGGAGAAAGGCCGCCCACAGCAGCGTTACCCACACCAGCACGATTACCGCGGCGGCGATCCAGTTGCGCGGTTTCGGCTGTCGCGATTCGACCCAGGACTGCGCCCTTGCGCGCGCGTCCGTCAATGCTTGCGCGGGCACCAGCTTCAGCACCAGGTAAATCCCGACCGGCAGCAGGATCAGTTCGTCCAGATAGCCCAGCACGGGAATGAAATCGGGGATCAGGTCTATGGGTGAGAACGCGTAGGCGACGATCAGCATCGTGAGCACCCTGGCATACCACGGCGTGCGCGGATCGCGGCAGGCGAACCAGAGCACCATGACCTCGCGTTTGAGGGTAACGGCCCAGTTTTTCAGCCGCTGCAGCACGACTACGCAGCGATCTCGCCGTACAGGTCGTGGGCGTCGCTGCGCAGGACGCGCACCTGCACGAATTCGCCGGGATTGAGCCCCTTGGATTTCCTGATATGCACCACGCCGTCGATCTCGGGCGCATCGGCGCTGGAGCGGCCGATCGCGACTTTCTCGCCGGATTCGTCGATCAGGACCGCAAGTGTCTTGCCGATTCTCTGCTGCAACCGGCGCGCGCTAATTTTCTCCTGGACCGTCATGAAGCGCGCGCGGCGATCTTCCCTGACCTCTTGCGGAACCGGGTCGGGTAGGGCATTGGCGGCGGCGCCGTCCACCGGCGAATAGGCGAAACAGCCGACGCGATCGAGTTGCGCATGTTCCAGGAACTGCAGCAGTTCTTCGAATTCCGCTTCGGTTTCGCCCGGAAAACCTGCGATGAACGTGCTGCGGATGGTGATATCCGGGCAGATTTCGCGCCAAGCGCGGATGCGTTCGAGATTGTTTTCGGCGCTGGCCGGGCGCTTCATGAGCTTGAGGATGCGCGGGCTGGCGTGCTGGAACGGCACGTCGAGATAAGGCAGCACCTTGCCATCCGCCATCAGTGGCACGATTTCGTCCACGTGCGGGTAGGGGTAGACATAATGCAGCCGGACCCACACGCCGAGATCGCCGAGCGCGCGGGTCAGTTCGGTCATGCGTGTTTTCAGCGGACGCCCGCCCCAGAACCCTGTTCGGTAGCGGACGTCCACACCATAGGCGCTGGTGTCTTGCGAGATCACTAGCAGTTCCTTCACCCCGGCTTTTACCAGGTTCTCGGCTTCCTGCATGACTTCGCCCACGGGGCGGCTTACCAGGTCACCGCGCATCGAGGGGATTATGCAGAACGTGCAACGATGGTTGCAGCCCTCGGCGATTTTCAGATACGCGAAGTGCTTCGGGGTGAGCTTGATACCTTGCGGCGGCACGAGGTCGACGAAAGGATCGTGCGGCTTGGGCAGGTGCGAGTGCACCGCGCTCATCACTTCCTCGGTGGCATGCGGGCCGGTGACGGCGAGTACCCGCGGGTGCGCGTCCTTGACAACGCTGCCTTTGGCGCCCAGGCAGCCGGTGACGATGACCTTGCCGTTTTCCGTGAGTGCCTCACCGATCGCGTCCAGAGATTCCTCAACCGCGGCATCGATGAAGCCGCAGGTGTTGACGACGACCAGATCGGCATTCCGGTAGTTGCCGGAGATCAGATATCCCTCGGCACGAAGCTGGGTGAGGATGCGCTCGGAATCGACCAGCGCCTTCGGACAGCCGAGCGAAACGAAACCTACCCTGGGCGTTTCAGCGATGAGCTTGCGGGTCTTGACGGCGGTCATTCGGAATCGGGTGGGATGAAAAACGGCGCGGGATCATCGACCCCGCGCCGCTTTCGCAATGAATTGGGGTTTCAGCCGGTTTTCTTCTGCGGTTGCTTGAAGCTGTCGGTGTCGGAGGCGGGCGCTTCCGGCTTGTTCTCTGCCGCTTGCGCGCCGAAGTTGCCGAAGGGGAAGTTGCCGAAGATGGAACGTGCCTGTTTCTGGAGTTGCTGTTGCATGTCGAGGAAGGTGTTGGCGCTCTGTTCAAGGTAACTCGACATCAGTCCCTGGATCGTCGGGCCTTGCATCTTTACGAACTGGCTCCAGGCTTCGGCGTTCAGCATCGGGTTGTCGCCGAATTTGGGCATGCTCTGTTCCTGCAGGCGGCGCTGAATCTCGATGAAGGTCTGAATGTTCTTCTCGAGATAACTGCCCATCATTCCCTGCATCGCATTGCCGTAGAAGCGAATGATCTGCGACAGCATGTCGGAAGAGAACATCGGCGCTCCGGCGCTTTCTTCCTCGAGAATGATCTGCAACAGAATGCTGCGGGTGAGATCCTCCTCGCTCTTGGCATCGATGACCTTGAAAACGACCTGGTCGAGAACGAGTTGTTTGACGTCGGCGAGCGTGATGTAGCTGCTGGTGGCGGTATCGTAAAGCCGACGATTCGGATATTTCTTTATCAGGCGGATCTCTTCAGTCATTTTTTTGTGCAGTCCGGAAAATTCCCCGAAGGCGCTCGGATTGACGACGGCGCGCGCTCTGCCGCGGCGCGCGAGAGCGGAATTATAACCTTTTGAAAATTAGGTTTTCCAGTGTTTATGCAGTGCCATAAAAAAAGTTGACAGGGGTCTGGACGGCACTTATTATTTGACTGGTGCGACGCAGCAATAAGAGTTCAATGGAATCGCGGACGTGACTGTTTTCAGCCATTAAACAGTACGTTAAAGGGTATTGACGGTGGACGAGAAAATTTCTGCACTGAACAAGAAGCACGTCGAGACTGCGCTTCAGACGGCGCAGATCGTGTTCGAGAGCATGGAGAAGCTGACCCGGCTCAACATCGAGGCGGCGAGGATGTTGTTCCAGGAGGGTGTGGCAAGCGTCAAGACGCTGGCAGCTGTGACAGACATCGAACAGCTGAACGAGTGGCGCGACAGCCAGGCGCGGGCCGGAGCTGACAAAGTCCTGGGGTATTCGAGCCACTTGTACGAGATCGTAGTGAAGGTCCAGGCCGATATCGGTGAATTGCTGGAACAGAGCTTGCTTGAATCAGATCAGGAAGTACGGGACTGGGTTGAGGTGGCGTTGAAATCCTCCCCGGTTGGCCAGTCGGAAGTCGCGGCTTCTGCAGCAAAGGCGGCGATGGCCAATGCCCAGGCAATGATCGAAGGAATTTCGAAGGCCGCGAAGCAGGCGGCCGGATACGCGGATGCCAACGTCAGGGCGGCCGCGACGGCGACGGCGGAAGCCGTGAAGGGCGCCGCGAAGTAACGGATGCAAGGCTCCTCCCCCTTTATCTAAAGGTTCTCCTTTGGTAAAGGTTCACCCCGGTGGGTAACTCCACCGGGGTTTTTTTTGCCCATTCCTGGTGCGTAAAAACGGCAGAAAATTGACGCGGCGCGGCACAAGGGAGGCGCCCGAACGAAGGTCAAACCATGAGAAAAGTGCTCAAAATAACCAGTTGAGACGAATGGTTATGGGGTACTTTGAATCTAAAAAGTGAGCAGGCCCGCGGTCAAACTCTGGGCAACGATCCGTCCGTCCTGCCGATGTCCGAGGCTCGCTAGCCACGAGCCAGCTCGTGACCCGTCACTGCCTCTAGGACATGTGTTGTCCGCCGTTGATCGATATGTTGGCGCCCGTGACGAAGGCGGCCTCATCCGAGGCCAGGTAAATGATCAGTCCAGCCACTTCCTCAGGCTTTCCCAGTCGGCCCAACGGAATCTGCGGCAGGATTTTTGAGTCGAGGATGTCCTGCGGGATGGCGGTCACCATTTTGGTGCCGATATAGCCCGGCGAGATGGTGTTCACGGTCACGCCCTTCTTTGCCACTTCGTAGGACAGCGCCTTGGTGAAGCCGTGCATGCCGGCCTTCGCCGCCGAATAATTGGTCTGGCCGAACGCGCCTTTCTGGCCGTTCACCGACGACACGTTGATTATGCGTCCCCAGTTGCGCTCGACCATTCCATCGAGCACCTGTTTGGTCATGTTGAAGACGCTGTCCAGGTTGGTACGAATGACTGCATCCCAGTCGGCCTTGGTCATCTTCCTGAAGGTCATGTCGCGGGTAATGCCGGCATTGTTGACCAACACATCCACCGGCCCGACCTCGGCCTCGATTCGCCTGACGCATTCGACACAGGAATCGAAGTCCGTGACATCTACAGGATGCGCCTGAAAGCCGTATCCGCGGTTCTTCATTCCGGCTAGCCATTCCTTCGCAGTCTTGTTGTCGGGCGAGTAGGTGGTGACGACGGTGTAACCCTGATCCGCCATCTTGGTGCAGATGGACTCGCCGAGCCCGCCCATACCCCCGGTCACGAGGACGTTTCGTTTTGCCATGGCCGCTTCCTCCCCATTTTCTTAGCCGAACTCTGTCGTTGGGTCCGTGCCCTCAACGGAACTTCTTCTTGACGTACCGCCCGGGTGCCGGCTCGATCACAGAAAATCGCTTGTTCCCCAACGCAGTTGGCGCGGGCCGCTTGTTGCCGCACTTCTCGCGCAGCCAGTTCGCCCAGTGCGGCCACCAACTTCCGGCTTGTTGCGCCGCACCCGCAAACCACGCGTCCGCGTTCGGCACCGCCGCGGAATTGGTCCAATAGTGGCGGCGCTTCTTCGCTGCCGGGTTGACGATGCCTGCCACGTGTCCGCTCGCGCCGAGCACAAATTCAGTGCGTCCGCCCAGCAACGTCGCGCTCAGATGCGCGGTCTTCCAGGGAACGATATGATCTTCGCGCGTGGCCAGCACGAAGGCCGGCACTTCAATTTTGCCCAGGTCAACGGGCACGCCGCACGAATCGAGTCTACCGGGAATTCTCAGATTATTCTCCAAGTACATGTTGCGCAGGTAATAGGTATAGAGATGGCCCGGCAGGTTGGCTCCGTCGGCGTTCCAGTAGAGCAGGTCGAAGGGTTTCGGTTCCCTGCCTTTCAGATAGTTATTGATCACGAAATGCCACACCAGGTCGTTCGCGCGCAGCGTCGCAAAGGTCGCGGCGAGTTGGCTTCCGGGCATCGAGCCACTGTTGCGAAATTCCTGCTCGGCGCGCTCGACGAATTCCCGGTCCACAAACACGCTGATGTCGCCGGTCTCGGAGAAATCCAGCATCGAGGCGAGCAAAGTGAGCGAAGCAACCGAGGCCTCGTTCTTCTGCGCCATGACTGCGAGCGCGGTCGCAAGCAGCGTGCCGCCGACGCAGAAACCCAGCGTGTTGACCTGATCGGCGCCAATGATTGCACGCACCGCATCGAGGGGGGCCAATACGCCCTCGCGGACGTAGTTGTCCCAGGTAAGATGCCCGAGTTCCGGCGGAACGTTGCGCCAGGAGACGATGAAGGTCGTGAAACCCTGCTCGACGCAGTAGCGTACGAAGGAATTCTCCGGCTGCAAATCGAGGATGTAGTACTTGTTGATGAACGGCGGCACGATGAGCAGCGGCCGTTCGAAAACCTGGTCGGTGGACGGCGCGTACTGGATCAGCTGCATCACTTCGTTCTCCAGCACCACTGCACCAGGTGTCACCGCGAGATTGCGGCCGACTTCGAAGGCGCGCTCGTCGGTCATCGAAATGCGACCGCGTGCCAGGTCCGCGGCGAGCAATTTCATCCCCTGCGACAGGCTTTCGCCCCGGCTCTCGTGTGCGAGCCTGATGACTTCAGGATTGGTCGCGGCGAAATTCGTGGGCGCGATCGCGTCCGCGAACTGGCGCAACACGAATTGCAGCCGCCGCTTGGCGCGACCGTCGAGTTCAGCGAGTTCGCCCAGTTCGTCGAGGAAACGCGCATTCAGCAGGTAGGCCTGCCGCAGGTAACGGAAGAACGGCAGTTCGCTCCATTCCGGTGCGCCGAAGCGGTGATCGCCGGCAGCGGCAGCATTCCGCATGACGTCGTTGCCGCCACCGAGCAGGCTGCCCCAGAGCGCGAGGTGCTCACGATAGAGGCGCTCCTGGAGCGAACGCAGTTTTTCACGCTGCGCGTCGGAACCGAATGCCAGCGTGCGCATCAGTTCCGTGAACTCGAGGCGGCCGGAAGAGGGAAGCTGGCGTATGAAATCTTCGACCAGGGCCTGGTTGGTTTTGGCGAATTCCTGATAGGCGCCGGGAACGGATTCTGCAGGTGAGTTCATGTCCCGGTGGACGCCGGAAGAATCGAAGTCACATCACGTTTGAGATTCTTGACCGCACCCCCAGTCAAGTCAAGCAGCATCCGCCGCTGTACGTCCGTGGCGTGTGTTCCTAACCATGCCCCCTTGCCAGGAAACCAACCAGCGCGATCGAGCCGATGCCAAGCGATATGAGTGACACTTGCTCGAGCGTGGCGCGCAATTCCGGGCGCCTGTGCAGTCCCGGGATCAGATCGGCCACCGAAACGTAAAGCATGCTGGCCACCGCCAGCCCGAGCAATACCGGAATCCACTCCTGCAGAGGCTGCAGCGCAAAAAACGCGAGCAGACCGCCGATCAGCGTGGCGAGACTGGAGATCAGATTGAAGACGAAGGCACGTGTGCGGCTGAAACCGGAGTGCAGCAGGATCAGGAAATCGCCGACTTCCTGCGGAATTTCGTGGGCGATGATCGCCACGGCGGTGACGATTCCCAGCCCGGTGTCAGCCATGAACGCAGCGGCGATCAGGATGCCGTCCACGAAATTATGGATGGTGTCGCCAACCATGATCATCATGCCGCTGCGGCCGTGGTCATTGGGATCGGCGTGATGATCGTGCGCTTCGCACTCCTCGGCGTGACAGTGGCGCCACAGCACCAGCTTCTCCAGCACGAAAAACAAAAGAATCCCGAGCAGGATCACCGCCGTGAGCGTATGCACGCTCGCGGCCTGCTCGAGTGCGTGCGGCAGGATTTCGAGGAACACTGCGCCAAGCAGCGCACCGATGGCGTAGCTGATCAGCATCGGGATGCGTGCCGGGGATGCACGCAGCGCGAAAGCCGCCGCAGCCAGTACGCTGAGCACCGCGCCGACCATGGTCGCGGCGACAATCCAGGCAAGAGTGGACATGAACGAAGACGGCGGATGAAGGATGGACTGCCGGCCAGTATAGCCGGGCTGTCAAGCCCTCAGTCGGTGAGCCAGATCAACGCGGCCATGCGACCGGTGACTTTGTCGCGCCGGTGCGAGAAGAAGCGCCGCGGGTCGGAGTAAGTACAGAGGCCACCGCCGTAGATCTGCGTCACCCCGCTTGCCCGGAGACGCTGCCGAGCGAGCGCGAACAGGTCGGCCAGCCATTTGCCCGGCTTGTGCGCGACGAAAGCGGAGGCTGCATCCGCGCTTCGCGCCAGAAACGCGTCGCGCACGTCGGCGCCGACCTCGAAAGCGGAAGGGCCGATGGCAGGGCCGAGGTAGGCAAGCAGCTCAACGGAAGCGGCGCCCGTCGCGCGCACCGTGTTTTCCAGTACGCCCGCCGCCAGCCCGCGCCAGCCGGCGTGGGCCGCCGCGACCACGCTGCCGGCGCGATCGGTGAGCAGCACCGGCAGGCAGTCCGCTACCATGACCGTGCACACTGAACCGGGGTTCCTGGCGACTGCGGCGTCCGCTTCCACCGGCTGCTGCAGCCTGTCGGCATCCACTACGTCGACACCGTGGATCTGCTGCAGCCACTTGGGTTCGGCAGGAAGAAGATTCCGCAACGACGCGCGGTTGGTCCGCACCGACTGCATGTCGTCATCGACACGTTGCCCCAGGTTCATGCTGGCGAAAGGGCCCGTGCTCACGCCGCCGCCGCGGGTGGTAATAAGCGCGCGAACGTTTGCCGGGGCCGGCCAGTCGGGGACAATCCAGTCGCGAGGCAGCTCAAGCATTTCTCAGTACCGACAACAAATGTGCGATGTCCGGGGGCACCGGCGCCTGCCATGTCAGTGTTTCGCCGGTGTGCGGGTGAACGAGGCCGAGCCCGGCGGCGTGCAGCGCCTGGCGGGGAAAATCGATCGCCTCCGCGGGCAGTTTCGTGCTTCGATTGTTGAGGCGATATACAGGATCCCCGATCAACGGGTGGCCGAGCGAGTGCAGGTGCACGCGAATCTGATGCGTGCGACCGGTCTCAAGGCGACAGCGCAGCAGTGACCAGGACCGGCCGCGCTCGAGCACGGCGTAGTGCGTGGTGGCCGCCTTGCCCCTGGCCACCACCGCCATTCTGGTGCGGCTTACCGGGTGGCGGCCGATCGGTGCCTCGACGATGCCTTCGCGCGCCACCACGCCATGCACCACCGCCGAGTATTCGCGGATAATGGAGCGTGCCTGCAGCTGTCGCACCAGATCGACCTGTGCAGGAATTGTTTTTGCCACCACCAGCAGTCCGCTGGTGTCCTTGTCGAGCCGGTGTACGATGCCGGCTCGCGGCACTCCGGAGAGCTGCGACGCGTGGTGGAGCAGGGCATTCAACAAGGTGCCGCTCCAGTTGCCGCTGCCGGGATGTACGACCAGACCGGCAGGCTTGTCGATGACCAGGATCTGGTCGTCTTCGAAGACCACTTGCAGCGGGATGTCCTCGGGGCGGTGCGACGCGTCGCCTGGGGCAGGCTGCGGCGCAACGACGATGGTTTCCCCGCCCCACACTTTGGCCTTGGCGGAGGCGGGCGCTCCGTTCATGGTTACGTGCCCGCTGCGAATCCATTCCTGAAGGCGGTTGCGCGAGTACTCGGGCAACAACCGGACCAGCGCCTGATCGAGGCGCATGCCTGCGCATTGCGCGGGAACGGCGAAGCGATGGTGCCGGTCAGACGAAGGGTTTTCTATATAATTCGGCAATTTTGTTGCGGATTCCGTCATGAAACGTAGTGTAGCGATTCTTGCCTTGTTGCTGGCCGCCGGATGCGCGCTGGACCCGGTCGATGAAACCAAGAACTGGGGCCCGGAACGGATATACAGCGCCGCGCGGGAGGAACTCGATGGCAAGAACTATCAGAAGGCGATCGGCTACTACGAGAAGCTGGAATCGCGCTATCCGTACGGCCGTTACGCCCAGATGGCGCAGATCGAAAGCGCCTACGCATACTGGAAGGACAGCGAAGTCGCCCAAGCGCTGGCAGCCTGCGATCGCTTCATCAAGTTGCACCCCGATCATCCCAACGTGGATTACGCCTACTACCTGAAGGGGCGGATCAACTTCAACGAAGACCTGGGACTGATGGGCTATCTCGCCGAGAAAGACATGACCGAGCGCGACCCGAAAGCAGCGTTGGAGGCTTTCGACGCATTTCGCGAACTGGTATCGCGCTTTCCGCAAAGCCGGTACGCGCCCGATGCGCGCGCGCGCATGGGTTACCTGGTGAATGCGCTGGCCTCAGCCGAAGTGAACGTGGCCGAGTATTACCTGCGGCGCGGCGCCTATGTCGCTGCGGTCAACCGAGCCCAGTTCGCACTGATCAACTACCCCGAGGCACCGGCGATCGAACGCGCCCTCAAAGTGCTGGTCAAGGCCTATGACGAGATGGGGATTGCCGACCTGCGCGACGACGCCAAGCGCACGCTGGACAAGAATTTCCCCGAAGCCACCGCCAAGGTCCGTCAGAGCAAAGCGTGGTGGAAACTCTGGTGATGCGACGGGCGACTGAGCGTCAGGCTGCCACAGAAGCCCCCCAGCCGCCGGTAATCTCTTCCGCATCGACCACTATGCGGTTCTTCCACTCGCGCTTGGCAGGGTTAGAGAGCCTCGCGCGGGCAGGCGACTATCGCGCGAAGCGTTTGACCACGTCCATCAACTCGGCGACTGCTTTCGTGCCTTTGCCGGAACGAATCGCGTTCTGCAGGCAGCCGTGCGAGTGATCTTCGAGCAGTTGCAGCGCCAACGCATCCATCGCCGAGCGTACCGCGGCAATCTGGGTAAGGATGTCCGGGCAGTAACGGTCCTCTTCGAGCATCCTGGCGATGCCGCGCACCTGGCCTTCGATGCGGTTCAGACGTTTTGACAGCTCCGCCTTGTTGGCGCGCTCGACGGTCTGCTGATGCTTCGCCTTGTCAGGCGACCTGGTAGCCGGCATCGGTCACCGCCTCGCTCATCCTGTTCACATCGGTTTTCGCGGGATCATAAGTCACAGTGGCCTGCGCCTTGTCCAGCGACACCTCGACGCTGCTTACACCCTGGATGCTCTCCAGCACGTTCTTCACGCTGCGCACGCAGCCTCCGCAGGTCATGCCGTTCACTTTCAGTACTGTCCTTTCCATACCCGGCCTTGCGGACGGTTTCGATCAGCTTCGCCACGTCGGTGCGGCCCGGCACGAGCTGCACACTCGCGTGCTCGGTTGCAAGGTTCACCGTCGCCTCTGTGCCTGGCAGCATGCTCAGGGCTCTGTCGATTCGAATGGCGCAAGCGGCACAGGTCATGCCGTCGACGGCAAGCTCGACGGTGCGTGCAGGAGTAGGGACGTTCGGGGAATCCATGGCATCGACTCTAGTACCCTCCGGGGGTACCAGTCAAGTACCGGGGTGGGGTATCCTGCATACCCCCTCCCACCTCACCCCGGCCCTCTCCCCCCAAGCGGGCGGAGAGGGTTAGGGAGAGGTGAGTTCCGGCCTGTCCCGGAACTGCTCGAGCGCTTCTGGATTGGCGAGCGCCTCCAGGTTCTTCACGGGATTACCGTGCACCACATTGCGAACCGCGAGCTCGACGATCTTGCCGCTCTTGGTTCGCGGAATATCGCCCACCTGTACGATCTTCGCCGGTACGTGGCGAGGGGTGGTGTTGACGCGAATCCGGTCTTTGATTTTCTTCGCCAGCGCGTCGTCGAGCGTCAGTCCGTCGCGCAAGCGCACGAACAGCACCACGCGGACGTCGTTGTCCCAGTCCTGCCCGATCACCAGGCTTTCCACCACT
>DASYUW010000249.1:0-25360 GCA_036000845.1 Burkholderiales bacterium | reverse complement strand
CAGCGAAGAGACCAGCAACAAGCGCGTGCAACTGCCTTATGCGCTTCGCGACCCGTTCCGCAACTCGCACTTCACCAATCCGGGCTACCTGAAGCTGTGGCCGGATGCGAAGGACTATCTCGCGGCACTGGGCCAGGGCGCCAAGACCGGCCTCCTGGACCTTTCGCTGATTCAGACCGACAAGTACGAAGAGGCGCTACGGCAGGGCATCAGTCGGCTGTGGGCGGGCGAGGATCCCAAGAAGATCCTCGACGACGTCGCCAAGCAGTGGGATGCGGTCACCAAACAGGTCGGGGTGAGCAAGCAGAAGGCCGTGTACTCCGCCTGGGCCGCGAAATCCGGCGCCTACCCGAAGTAATGAGCCGGCGGCTCGCGCCGTCTTCATAAGATCGATCGCCCGCGGCAGGCGCCAATCGGGGCAGCCGCGGCGGGGCAAAATGGTGGGAGCGCCGTCACGCTGGCGCTCCCTTTTTTGTCCCTGCAAAGGTTTTCACCTTGACTTCAATTTCGGCAACGTCCCGCGCCAGCTTCAGCGAGCGCAATTTTAAATACCTGCTGATCGGGCCGGCGATTTTCGTGCTGCTGCTGATCGGCATCTTCCCCCTGGTCTATCTGCTGACGGTGAGCTTCCAGGGTATCACCATGACCGAGACCAGCACCGATTTCATAGGCTTCGCCAATTACGCGCAGTTGTTCGAAGACACGCGTTTGTGGGAAGCGCTACTGCACACCGTGATCTTCACCGTGATCGCGCTGCCGCTCGAATTGCTGCTCGGGCTGGCGATGGCGCAGTTATTCCTCGACCGGCTGCCGGGCCGGCAGATTTTCATCGCGCTGCTGGTGCTGCCGGTGGTGGTATCCCCGATCGTCTCGGGCGCGACTTGGTCGCTCATGTTCAACCATCGCTTCGGGCCGATCAACCAGATCATCGGCTGGATATGGGGCGAGGAGCTTACGCTGCTGTGGTCCATCAGCCCGCTTCTCGTTTATCCGGCGATCCTCGCTGCCGAGGTCTGGCAGTGGACGCCGTTCATGTTCTTGCTGCTGCTCGCCGCTCTCGCCAACGTGGACAAGTCGCAGCTCGAGGCCGCTGCGATCGATGGCGCCGGCTGGTGGCGCACTTTCTTCAAGATCGTGCTCCCGGCCATCTGGCCGGTGATGGCGATCGCCATCCTGATACGCGGGCTGGACCTGTTCCGCCTGTTCGACATCGTCTGGGCGCTCACCAAGGGCGGCCCCGGAACCATGACCGAAACCATTTCGATCTTCACCTACATCAAGGGCTTCCAACAGTTCGAGACCAGTTACACAGCGGCAGTGGCCTTTTTGGTGATCATCCTGCTGTCGGTGGTGGTGATGCTGGCGTTAAAGAGAGTCGAGCTGTCCAGATGATGACCGTCAGACAACGCTACGCACTGCGCACCGGTGCGCGTCTGGCCGCCGCGGTCGCGATCACGGTGCTGTTCCTGTTCCCGATCTACTGGCTGTTCATGATTTCCTTCAAGACGCCGGAGGAAATCTACTCGTTCCCGCCCATGTGGTATCCGGGCCGGATCCATTTCGACAATTACGCGGTGCTGTTCAAGGACGGCGATGCGATCACGGTATGGAACAGTTTCGTCGTCGCCGGGGTGAGCACCGTGATCGCGATGTTTCTGGGCACCATCTGCGCCTACAGCCTGGCAAGGTTCCGGACCGGCGGCGAACACCTGGCCAACTGGATCATTTCGCAGCGCATGATCCCGCCGATCGCCGTGGTCTTCCCCATTTTCCTGCTCTACGTCTGGCTGGGGCTGGTCGATACCTACATCGGCGTGATCCTGCTCTACACCGCGTTCAACCTGCCCTACGTGATCTGGATGATGCGCGGTTACATACTCGACATCCCCAGGGCGCTGGAGGAATCCGCGCTGGTGGATGGCTGCACCCGCTGGCAGGTCATCTGGAAAGTGGTTTTCCCGATGTCCCGGGCAGGACTCTTCGCGACCGCGATCTTTACCTTCGTGTTCGCGTGGAACGACTTCATTTTCGCGCTGGTGCTGACGCGCACCGAGGTTGCGACTTACACGGTGCAGGTCACCCACTACTTCGGCGGCCAATCGAACTTCTGGGCCAAAATCTCGGCGATGTCGGTGTTGGGAACGGTGCCGATCTTCATTGCGGTGGCATTCATGCAGCGCTACCTCGTGAGAGGAATCTCGCTGGGGGCGGTAAAGGGATGAATCAGTAATTGAGTGATTTAGTGATTACGGGATTAGGCGATTAGGTATTTGGGTGACGTCCGGTAATCACTCAATCACTTAATCACCTAATCACGGAATCGCCTGGACCTTAGCAATGGCTGACTTAAAGATAACAGCACTACACAAGTACTACGGACAGGTGCACGCGGTACGCGGCGTGGATCTGGAGATTCCCGCAGGGGAGTTCACTGTACTGGTGGGCCAGTCCGGCTGCGGCAAGAGCACGCTGCTGCGGACGATCGCCGGACTGGAGGATGCGGACCGGGGCACCATTGAAATAGGCGGCGAGATCGTCAATCACCTGCCGCCGCGCGACCGCGATATCGCGATGGTGTTCCAGAACTACGCGCTTTATCCGTACATGAAGGTGTACGACAACATCGCCTTCGGCCTGCGCTCCCGCAAGACGCCCAAGGCGGAAATCGAGCCCAAGGTGCGGCGCGCGGCGCAGATGCTCGGCATCGACCACCTGCTTGCCCGTTTCCCACGCCAGCTTTCCGGCGGCCAGTTGCAGCGCGTCGCAATCGGCCGCGCGATCGTGCGCAACGCCCGCCTGTTCCTGTTCGACGAGCCGCTTTCCAACCTCGATGCGCAGTTGCGCGACGAGATGCGCGGCGAGATCAAGCGCCTGCACCAGGAGCTGGACCGGACCATGATCTACGTCACCCACGATCAGATCGAGGCCATGACCATGGCCGACCGCATCGTGCTGTTGCGCGACGGCCAGATCGAGCAGGCGGGCGCGCCGCTCGATCTGTTCGAACGCCCGGCCACCAAATACGTTGCGGGCTTTCTCGGTTCGCCTGCGATGAATTTCGTCAACGCCACGCTGGTCTCCGCCGACGACGGCCTGGCGGTGCGGCTCGGCGACGGAACGCTGCTCGCGCTCCCGGCAGGCCGGCAGGACAGGCTCGTGGGAAAGCGCGACCAGCCGATCGTCCTGGGCCTGCGTCCCGAGCACATGAGCCGCGCAGTCCAGGGCGACGCCCGCCCGGGCCTGGCGCGCTACAACGCGAACATCGAGCTGCTGCAGCCCACCGGCTCGCGCACCTATGCCACCTTCAAGTTGGGCGGCACCGAAGTGATCGCGGAGCTGCAGGCGCACGACGTTACCGAGATCAACCAGCGCGTCGAGCTGACCGCCAACATGAACCGCGCGGTTCTTATCGATCCCGCCACTGAAAAAGTGCTTTGAGAAAAAATGAACCACGGAGGACACGGAGAACACGGAGGAAAGACAAGAGAGAAAAGAATGTACGGGCTATGGTCTTTCGCTGATTGACGATCACTCGCAGTGAAGGTGGGTCGGACCGGTTCACAAACAGTCGCCCAGCGTTTAACCCAACTCGCCATTCCTTGTTTTTGTTTTTCCTCCGTGTTCTCCGTGTCCTCCGTGGTTCAAACTTGATTCTCTAGATAGGGGGAGAAGAAATGAAAAATCCAAATCCTTCCCGCGCGGTCACGCTGTGCGGCACCGAACAGCCGGACACGCCCGGACGAATACTCAAGGCTGGGCCGATGTCGGTCGAATTCGACAACGGCCAGTTGCGCTACCTCAGGGTCAACGGCGTCGAAGTGCTGCGCGCGGTCGGCTTTCTTGTGCGCGACGAGAACTGGGGCACCTACGTGCCGGCCATCAGCAGTCTGAGCATCGACCAACGTGCCGACAGTTTTTCAGTGTCCTTCCATGCAGTGTGCAAACGCCCCGACCAGGAGATCGCGTACGACGCCAGAATCGAAGGCACACGGGACGGGAATCTAGTCTTCGACGGCGCCGCCATTCCCAAGACCGACTTCAAGACGGCGCGCACCGGGTTCGTCGTGCTGCATCCGCTCAAGGGAGTGGCGGGCAATCCGGTTGAAGTCGAGCACGTGGACGGCAGGATGGTGAAGGACAAGTTCCCGGAGCTGGTGAACCCGCTCCAGCCCTTCCTCAACATCCGCGAGCTCACCCACGAAGTGCTGCCGGGATTGAAAGCGACCGTGCGCATGGAGGGTGACACTTTCGAGATGGAGGATCACCGTAACTGGACCGACGCTTCGTTCAAGACCTATGTGCGCCCGCTGGTGCTGCCCTGGCCATATACGCTCAAGGCCGGCGAGGAGGTGAAGCAGTCGATCAAGGTCACGCTTAGCGGTTCGGCTTCCGGCGGCACGAAGGCTGCAGCAGGCAAAGGTATCGAAATCAGGATTGGGCAGCCAGCCCGCGACACGCTGCAGCCGCTCGGCCTGGGGATGCCGGCAGAGGAGATCGAACATGCGGTCAAGCAACTGGGGCTGCTGAAGCTCGCGGCACCGCGTTTCCTGGTCTGTCATCTCGACCCGCGCCAGAAGCACGGGCTGAAGGAGCTGTACGGTTACCGGGTGCTGAGCGAGCAGACCGGCGCCGAGACGGTGCTGGAAATCGTGGTCGAGAGCGTGGACGGCTACAAGAAGGAACTGCAGCGGCTCGCGGTTATGGTGAAGCAATCGGGGCTCAAGCTGGCAGCGATCGAGGTGGTGCCGGTCGGCGACCTGAAGTCCGTTCTGCCCGGCGGTCCGCGCCCGCCCGCACCACAGCTGGAAGACCTCTACGACGCGGGGCGCGCGGCGTTCCCAGGCATAAAACTCGGCGGCGGGATGTTCTCGTTCTTTACCGAGCTCAATCGCAAGCGCGTGCCTGCACAACGGCTCGACTTCGTGCACACCACCACCTGCCCGATCGTGCACGCCGCCGACGACCGCTCGGTAATGGAGACACTGGAGGCGCTCCCTTACCAGGTGACGACCGCGCGCTCCTTTATCGGCAAGATGCCGTATCGCATCGGGCCGAGCGGCATTGGCTGCCGCGACAATCCGCACGGCGCCACCTGGACCCCGAACTCTGACAACGTGCGCGTGTGCCTGACCAAGCTTGAGCCGCGCCAGCGCGGACTATTCGGCGCGGCCTGGACGCTGGGTTACATCGCCACTTTCGCCCGCACCGGCATCGAGGCCATTTCCATGGGCGCGCCAACCGGGCCGCTCGGTATCATCTACCGCAAGGCGGAGCACAATCAGCCGTGGTACGACCAGCTTTCCGGCCCGGCCGTATTCCCGGTGTACCACGTTATAGCCGGTCTTACCCGCGGCGCAGGACAAAAGCTGGTCGCAGCCACCTCCTCCGACAATCAGAAAGTGGAATGCCTGGCCTACCGCGGCAAGGGCGGCACCACGCTGTGGCTGGCCAACCTCACCGCCGGCGAGCAGAAAGTGCGGATCGCCGGCGCAAAGGGCGCGCTGTTCGGCTCGATGCTCGACGAGGACAGTTTCGTGGGCGCGACCACCGATACGCGCAATTTTCAGAAGTCGTGGAAGCCGATGAAGGATACTCTGTCGCTGAAACCGTACGCTGTGGCGATTCTGTCGATCAACGACTAACGAAAACAAAGCGCCTTTCGGGGCGCAAAAACAAAGGAGGATCATGGACAAGTCACAGCGCAAGGTACTCATGGCGTCGGCCGTCGGCTCGGCACTCGAGTGGTACGACTTCTTTATCTACGGCACGGCGGCGGCGCTGGTCTTCGGCGAGTTGTTCTTTCCCAAGCTCGACCCGACAGTGGGCACGCTTGCCGCTTTCGCCACATTCGGCGTCGGATTCTTCGCGCGTCCGATCGGCGGCATGGTGTTCGGCCACCTCGGCGACCGGCTCGGGCGCAAGCCGGTGCTGGTGATCACGTTGATGCTGGTGGGGATCGGCACCTTCCTGATCGGCCTGTTGCCGACTTACGAGACGGCCGGCATCTGGGCGCCCGCCATGCTGGTGGCGCTGCGGCTGGTGCAGGGCTTCGGTGCCGGCGCGGAGTACGGCGGGGCGGTGATCCTCGCGGTCGAGCACGCGCCCCCAGGCAAGCGCGGATTCTTCGGCAGTTGGGCGGCGCTCGGCGTGAACTTCGGACTGCTGCTTGCCACCGGCGTCTTCGCGCTGGTCACGCTGCTTCCCAAGGAGGATTTTCTGAACTGGGGTTGGCGCATTCCGTTCCTGCTGAGCATGGTCCTGATCGTGTTCGGCTTCTACATCCGCGCCCGCGTATCGGAAACTCCGGTCTTCAGCGAGATCGCGGCCAATGCCAAGGCCGCGCGCTCACCTGTGAAGGAAGCCTTTCTCAAGCACCCGCGCGAGTTCCTGGTGGTGTTCGGCGCGCGTCTCGCGGAAAACGGACTGGGCTTTCTGTACCCGGTATTCACGCTGAGTTACATGACCAAGCAACTCGGTCTTTCCCGGACCATGGTGCTTTCCGGAATCATGTGCGCGTACGCGATCTCGCTGTTCACCATCCCCTTTTTCGCCTCGCTGTCGGACCGCATCGGCCGGCGCCCGGTGTATGGCGGCGCGGCGCTGTTCTCCGCCGTGATGGCGTTTCCATTCTTCTGGATGGTGAACACCGGCTCGCCGGTGCTGGTATGGATCGCACTCATTCTGGTGATCGCCATCGGCGTTGCCGGCATGTTCGGTTCGCAGGCGGCGTACTTCGCGGAACTGTTCGGCGCGCGGCTGCGCTACAGCGGTTTCGCCTCCGCCCGCGAACTGGGTTCGTTGCTCGCAGGCGGGCCCGCACCCTTCGTCTCCGGCCTGCTGCTGATATGGGCGGGCGGCCAGCCATGGGGCGTGGCGGGCTATATCATCGTGCTGTCGCTGCTCACGGCGATCGCGATCTATTACGGCCCAGAGACCTATCGCAGCGACATTCATGCCGATAAGGGGGCCTCTTAAGCGAACCCCGAACGACCCCCCCGAGCCACGCGTGCATATGGCTCAATTCGACAACTCCTGATAGCCTTGCGAAATCGTCCAGGCCTGGATAGGGACATCCGTCAAAGAATGGAACGTCGGAACGACTACGATGTGACCAACCGGGTCAATACCACCGACCCGGCGGCGGTCAACGGCGAAATCAACCGCATCTTCGCGAAGCTCTACCCGAAGGCGTCCAACCGGGTTCTCAACCGCTCATTCCGGGATCTCGTCCGCCTTCACCTCGGCGAGTATCCGGGCTACAGGGCCAGCGACACCGGCTACCATAACCTGCAGCACACGCTCGACGTCACCCTGGCAATGGCGCGGCTGATGGACGGCTACGAACGCTCACGCGACGGCGCCGACGCCCTCGGTCCCAGACTGTTCGGCTTCGGAGTCGTCACGGCGTTATTTCACGATGTCGGCTACCTGCGCCACACCAGTGATACGCGGCACAGGAACGGTGCGGAATATACGCTCAAGCACGTGACTCGCGGCGCCAGGTTTCTCGCGGAGTACCTCAACAGGCTGGGCTTGGCAAAGCTCGCTCCAGCGGCCTCGCGAGTCATCCACTTTACCGGCTACGAGCGGCCCACCCACAAGATCCGGGTGCCCAATCCCACCTTCCGCCTGCTCGGCAACATGCTGGGCACCGCGGACATCATTGCGCAAATGGCCGACCGCTGCTATCTGGAGAAGTGTCGCGACCGTCTGTTTCTGGAGTTCGTTGAAGGCGGGCTGGCCGCCCGAGACAAGGCCGACCACCGGGAAAGCGTGAAATTCAAATCGGCGGAAGACCTGGTGGTGAAGACACCAGGCTTTTACAAGAGCGCGATGGCTCGGCTCAACGATCAGCTCGGCGGCGTGTACCGCTACGCCGAGACGCACTTCGGAGGCCGGAACTTCTACATTGAAACGATCTACAACAGCATCCCGTTCGCAACCAAAGTTGCCAAAGAGCGAAACCTGACTCTGCTGCGGCGCTCGCCGCCCCGTACCGAGGAATAGCAGGAGTCGGATGAACGCCGTGCTTCGTTTTATCAGCGTGCTACTGCTTGCTTTCGGCATGGCGGCATCGGCCCTGGCTCTGAACCCGGGCGACCGGGTGGACAACTTCCGGCTGCTGGACCAGAACGGCGCTTCCCACGAACGGTAGCACTCGCTCGAAATGGCGATGATCCTCGATACGTCGCTGAGCAGAGCGGGCCTCACCGCCATTCATGCAAGGGCAGTGGGATCGGGCTGAGCTGACACGCTTCGCGGGCAGCCGACATACGGCGGCCGCCCGCTCCACAAATCACTTCAGGCCCATGCAGTTGGCGTAATAGGTGACGGTCGCTGGCCAGTCGGAAAAAATTCCTATGATGCCGACCTGGTGCGCGAGCACGTCCAGCGCCTTGTACATGTCGCTGTCCTTCTTCACCGCTTTGCCCTCGGGATCGAACAGGTAGTAGAAACCGGCAGTCGCAGCACCGCGGCGCAGGTCGGAGCGCTCGAAGGTCCAGGTAATGATGTCGAACCCGAGCCCCTTGATGTCCAGCGCGTACTGCGACGGAACGATTTTGTTGTACTCGTTCACCGCAAGCAAGGCAAAAATCGGCGGCGCGATGACTTTGACGCCTTTTCTCTTCAATTGCCTGAGCTCGTCGAGCGTCATTCTCGGGATCGGCGGAGTAACGGTGGGGTCGATGCTGTCCAGAAATACCGCCTGATTCCCGAAACGCGGCTCGTTATGAATCCAGTACAGAACGTCGTCCTTGTTGAAGGACTGAGCCCACACGTCTTCCGGATAGACCCCGGCCGCTTTCAATACGTCGATCATCCTCTGCGCGTAATTCGCCTGGCTGCCGAACACCGCATTGACCCGAGCGGGGTCACCTGCTTTGAGTTCCGGCGTGTGTTTCACACCCATTTCCTGGTTGAGTTCGATGCTTTCGTTGAGCGTGAGCAGGGTACCGCGCCCGATGTAGAGGTCGGTGCGCCAGGATGCAGTGCCGCCCAGATATCCCTCCGGCGTCGTTGCCGATGGATTGCTCGCATCCATCTTGCCTTTGAGCGTCCTGAATTCGGTGAGCGTAAGATCGCTGGCGCAACATCTCGGGCTCGAACCCGGCCCCGTCCATGGCACGCTGCACTTCGCGTTCAGCGGCGTAGCAACAATATTGGTGGTCGTGTACAGGTCACATTCTGCGTGACGGCAGACGAGCTCCCCGTCCCTGGTAAAGGTCACGTCACACTCCACGATGCCGGCGCCCATGCGCGCGCCGGCCTGATAGGACTCTTTCGTGTGCTCCGGAAACTGCAACGCAGCGCCGCGATGGCCTATCGAAAAATCGGCGCGATAGAAAGGACCATCCTTGCACTTCTTCAAACGATCCTTGAGCTTGCCCTCGTCCATGCCGTCCACCAGGTAAAACGGTCTCGGGCCAAGCTGTACGGTTTCATCCTGCACTTTCTGGCCATGGTCCCCGTAGAAACCGCGGCCGTCATAGTATTCGTTGTGCCTGCCCCCATAAAAACGACTATCGTCCTCGGCATAGGCCGCTAATGCGAACACAGACGTCATGACGAATACTGCGGTAACGGCGAGCCTCTCAGATATGTTGCGCATCGATTGCTCCTCTCAGCTCAATGTGGAATTCGCGGGCGTGCACCTGCCACGGTAGGCGCGAGCTGTGTAGGCAAAGTGGCAAATCTATTACCGTTTCGTTTAACCGGCATGCGTACGCGCGCCTGGTTCGACACGCCCGCAAACGCGACAGCGCGTACGGCCGCAGTCAAATGGAACCTGCATTATCTGATCTCGCATCGGCCCAAGAGTCGTTCCGGCAGAACGGTAGTGCGGGCATAAGCCTTGCGGCAAAGATCGAGTTTCGGTAGGGTCGAACCATGAGGGAGGTTCGCCCGCGATATTGCGGCGGCCCCGGGCGGAAGCGACGCAACGCAAGAACTAATGCCGGCCTCGGCCAATCGTTTGAATGGCAAAATGCGCCAAAGGACTCAGAATGTCAGGAAATAGTGGCCCCGGCTACAGGCAGAACCCGGAACATCGTATCGCCCTCACGCGCGACGCCCAGCGCGTGCGCGTTGTCGCCGCCGGCCAGACCATCGCCGAGAGCAGGGAGGCGATTACTTTGCGTGAGGCGACCTACCCGCCGGTCTATTACTTCCCGCGCAAGGACGTGCGCATGGACGCCCTTTTGCGCACCGATCACCAAACCTACTGCCCGTACAAGGGCGAGGCCTCGTACTACAGCATCTCCGCGGCTGGAAAGACGATCGAGAACGCCGTCTGGAGCTACGAGCATCCCTATGACGAGGTGATGGAGATCAGGGAGTACCTCGCCTTCTACCCCCGAAAAGTCGACCTGATCGAGGCGGGCTAGGGCGCAGACCCGCCTTTACATGTCGCTCGTGCAAGGACAAGGGAGTTCCCTATGATGCCAACTTCAAAAACCCGGTCGTTGGGCCTGTGGCTTGCGGTTCTCGCGCTGGCGGGCTGTGCCACGACGTCGCACGTTATTACCGGAAAACCGCGAGCGCCGATCGACGCATCGCAGGTGACGCTGTATTCTGCTGCGCCTCCGAAGTACGAAGAGATCGCCGTCATAGAAGCGTCCAGCCGATCGTCCTTCTCGTTCGGGGACCAACAGAAATTGGACGCCGTCATCGAGCGGCTCAAGAAGGAAGCCGCGTCGCTGGGCGCGAATGGCGTGCTGCTGCAGCGCACCGGGTCGGACGGTGGCGGCGGAGGTGTCGGCGCCGGCATCGGCACGGGTATTGGCGGCGGCGGGATCTCCATCGGCACCAGCATCTTCACGACCGGCGCGAGCAAAACCGGGCGCGGACTCGCAATCTTCGTTCCTCCGGAATCCCGGTAACTGCGGCAGCCGGACGCGGCTCAATTCCCTCACCCTGCGCTCTGCGCGACCCTCTCCCAAAGGGAGAGGGTAGTGTTCACCCTTCTCCCTCCGGGAGAAGGGCTGGGGATGAGGGCAGAACTGCGACGCTCGCGACTGAACCCTGGCTTCATGGCGATTGTGACCCACGCCAAAGTCGGAAGAACTACTACATAAGGGAGACGCCATGATTGCGGTGATCTTTGAGGTGTGGCCGGCCGAAGGACGTGCCGCGGAGTATTTCGATCTCGCGGCCGCCCTCAAGGCCGACCTGGAAAAGATCGACGGATTCATATCAGTCGAGCGCTTCGAAAGCCTGACGACAAGGGGCAAGTATCTGTCACTGTCGTTCTGGCGTGACGAAGAGGCGATTCGCAAGTGGCGCAATCTCACGGCGCATCGAATGGCCCAGGCAAAGGGGCGCGGGGGGGTGTTTGCCGACTACCGGCTGCGAGTGGCCTCGGTGATGCGCGACTACGGGATGAACGAGCGTGCCGGCGCGCCGGAGGATAGCCGCAAGACGCATGGGTGATGAACGCGGTGTCCCCTTCCTTCAAGCCAGGCGCTCGCGCGCCAGCGCGGCCCCGGCACTGAGCGCCTGGAGTTTGGCGACCGCGACCTCGCGTTTCATTGGCGCCATGCCGCAGTTGGTGCAGGCGAAGATGTGCTCCCTGGACACGTACTTGGTCGCCTCCGCGATCAGGGCGGCGATCTCCTCGGGGGTTTCGACCCGTTCAGTGGCCACGTCGATCGCGCCGACCAGCACGTCTTTGCCTGCCAGCAGTTTGAGCAGGTTCATCGGCACATGCGAGTGCATGCACTCGACGGAGACCTGGTCAAGGCGGCTTTTCGCCAGCGCCGGAAAAATCTCCTCGTATTGCCGCCACTGGCTGCCGAGCGACTTCTTCCAGTCGATGTTGGCCTGGATGCCGTAGCCGTAGCAGATGTGAACCGCGGTCCGGCACTTCAGCCCCTCGATCGCCCGGTGCAGCGCTTCGATTCCCCAGCGCTTCACGTCGTCCATGTAGACGTTGAAGGCCGGCTCGTCGAACTGGATCACGTCCACGCCCTGCGCTTCGAGCGCGCGCGCCTCCTGGTTGAGAAGTTCGGCCAGTGCCATCGCCAGCTTGGCCTTGTCGCGGTAATGCGAGTCGGCGACGGTGTCGACCATGGTCATCGGGCCGGGCATGGTGATCTTGAGCTTCCTGGTGGTGTGCGCCCTCGCAATCTGCGCTTCCGTTTGGTGAACCCGGCCGCGTAACCGCACCGCCCCGACCACCACCGGCACCATGGCCTCGTAGCGGTTGTCGCGGATGCCCATCTTCACCTTGTGCTGGAAATCCAGACCTTCCACCGATTCGAGGAATCCGTGCACGAAGTGCTGTCGCGACTGCTCGCCGTCGCCGACGACATCGATCCCGGCGTCTTCTTGCGCCTTGATCCAGACCAGTGTCGCATCGCGCTTGGCTTCGTCCAGTGCCTCGCCTGCAAGCTTCCACTGGGGCCACAGTTTTCCAGGCTCGGCGAGCCAGGATGGCTTGGGCAAGCTGCCCGCTATGGTCGTTTCGAACATGGGAACGTAGGAACCGGTAATTGTCGGGACCACATCATAATCCGGCGCGGCGTCCGGCGGGAGGCAGCCCGGTTTTTGCACGCGGGCGCGCGATCGGCGAGAATCGCCGGTGCGCCGCCTTTATGCGCGCGGCGCCCGGTGGCGGCGCCGCGCGCGCCAACCACTAACAAGCTGTTGAAAAAACACGATGGCCAAACCAATACTTACCACCAAGACACAAAGGCACCAAGAAAAACTGACAAAGTTTTCAGGTTCCCATTTACGTTCCTTTGTGTCTTGGTGCCTTGGTGGTTAATTTTTTTCTCTGTTCTCTCGGCGTTCTCTGGTAATTTCAGCAACCTGCTAATGCGGGGCCGACCATGCAAACCCTGTTAAGGATCTCGCGCGCGATCGACGCGCTCAACGGAAGGATCGGACAAGCGCTGATCTGGCTGGTGCTCGTCATGGCGCTCGTGAGCGCGGGCAACGCAGCCTTCCGCTACCTGTTCAACCTGAGCTCGAATGCCTGGCTCGAGTTGCAGTGGTATCTGTTTTCGGCGGTATTCCTGCTATGCGCCGGGTACACGCTGCTCAATGACGAGCACATCCGCATCGACGTGGTATCGGCGCACCTTTCCCACCGCACCCGGGTGTGGATCGACATTTTCGGCACGCTGTTCTTCCTGCTGCCCGTGTCGATTTTCATCATGTGGCTGTCCTGGCCGGTGTTCATGAATGCTTGGACCAGCCAGGAGATCTCCAGCAATGCCGGCGGTTTGATCCGCTGGCCGGTACGGCTGCTGGTTCCGCTGGGCTTCTTCCTGCTCAGCCTGCAGGGCCTCTCCGAACTGGTCAAGCGGGTCGCCTTCCTGCGAGGACTGATCCCTGATCCGGGAGACAAGCAGGCGCATCCCGTCCTGCGGCACCGGACGGCGCACGAGGACGCGGCGCAATGACCGAGTTCGTCATCGCGAACATGGCGCCGCTTATGTTCTGCGCCCTGGTCGTTTTCCTGCTGCTCGGCTACCCGGTGGCGTTCGCGCTCGGTGCGATCGGCCTTTCATTCGGTTTGCTCGGCGTGTACCTCGACCTGCTGCAACCGGCCCTGTTCCACGCGCTGCCCGAGCGCATCTTCGGAATCATGGCCAACGACACGCTGCTCGCGGTGCCGTTCTTCACCTTCATGGGCCTGGTTCTCGAGCGCAGCGGCATGGCGGAAGACCTGTTAGACACCGTAGGCCAACTGTTCGGGCCGGTGCGCGGCGGCCTCGCCTACGCTGTGGTCTTCGTAGGCGCGCTACTCGCCGCGACCACCGGCGTGGTCGCGGCCTCGGTGATCTCGATGGGCCTGATCTCGCTTCCGATCATGCTGCGTTACGGCTACGACCGGCGCCTGGCGAGCGGCGTGATTGCCGCCTCGGGAACGCTGGCGCAAATCATCCCGCCGTCGCTGGTCCTGATCGTGCTCGCCGATCAGCTTGGTCGCTCGGTCGGCGACATGTACCGGGGCGCGATCTTTCCGGGGCTGGTGCTGGCCGGCCTGTACTTTCTGTACGTGTTCGGCAGATCTTTCCTCTTCCCCGACGCGGCGCCGGCACTTCCACCGGAGGCACGGACACTGCGTGGCTTCAAGCTCCTGCAGCGCGTGATCTTCGTGCTGATGCCGCCGCTGGCGTTGATCTTCCTGGTGCTGGGCACGATCTTTCTGGGTGTCGCGACCCCGACCGAAGGCGGCGCCATGGGGGCCACCGGTGCGCTTGTGCTCGCACTCATTAACCGGCGCTTGACCTGGTCGCTGCTCAAGCAGGCGATGAACACGACGGCGAAGCTGTCCTCATTCGTGCTGTTCATCCTGGTAGGCTCGACCGTCTTCAGCCTGACGTTTCGCGCGGTCAACGGTGACCTGTGGGTCGAGCATCTCCTCACAAGCCTGCCGGGCGGCCAGATCGGGTTTCTGATCGTTGTCAACCTGCTGACCTTCGTGCTCGCATTCTTCCTCGACTTCTTCGAGCTGGCATTCATCATCGTTCCGCTGCTCGGACCGGTCGCGGACAAGCTGGGCATTGATTTGATCTGGTTCGGCGTACTTCTTGCCGTCAATATGCAAACCTCATTCATGCACCCGCCGTTCGGGTTTGCGCTTTTCTACCTGCGCAGTGTCGCGCCGGCAAAGGCGTACCTCGACAAGATCACTGGCAAAACCATCACCCCCATCACGACCGGGCAGATCTACTGGGGCGCCGTACCCTTCGTCGTCATCCAGGTCATCATGGTCGGAATCGTGATCGCGTTCCCGGGCCTGGTGACCGGCAATCTGGACAAGGTCATGGCAGATCCGTCCAGGATCGAGATTGAGATCCCGGCGCAGGACCACGATCGCGAACAGATGGAACGTGACGCCGACGTGCCCGACTTCGGGGTACCCAAACCGGGCGATGCAGAACCTGCGAAGTAGCCCCGGCTACTTACCGACTCCGAGCTTCGAGAAAAACGCGTAGTTGTCGTAGGTGGACTCGGCGACTCGGAACCACAGGAACTGCTCGTCGCGGAATTTCTTCCATTCCGGATAGATCCGTTTCCAGTGCGCACTCTTGGCCTTGAGCTCCTCGTAAAGCTCGTAGGACGCTTTTTCGCAGGCTTCCATTACCGGTTTGGGGAAGGCACGCAACCGGGTGCCGCTCGCGACCAGCCGGCGCAGCGCCGGGGGATTCTGCGCATCGTACTTCGCAGGCATCCAGGCGGATGCTTCACCGCAGGCAGCAGTCAATGCTGCGCGGTAGGCCTTCGGGAGCTCGTTCCACTTCTTCTCGTTAACCAACACCGACAGCAGCGGCCCGCCTTCCCACCAGCCGGGGTAGTAGTAGTACTTGGCCACCTTGTTGAAGCCCAGTTTCTCGTCGTCGTAGGGACCGACCCACTCGGCGCCGTCTATCGTGCCTTTTTCGAGCGCCGGGTAGATGTCCGGTCCGGCGATCATCTGAGGAACCACGTCCAGCTTCGCCAGCACGAGGCCGGCCATGCCGCCGATGCGAAACTTCAACCCCTTCAGATCGGCGACCGACTTGATCTCTTTCCGGAACCAGCCGCCCATCTGACAGCCGGTGCTGCCGGCGAGCATGGCAATACAGCCGTACTCCTTGAACAGCGGCGCCATTGCCTCCGCGCCGCCGCCGAAGTGCCACCACGAAAAGCTCTGCCGCGTATTCATGCCGAACGAGAGGCAGCTGCCTAAGGTGAATGCCGGGTCCTTGCCGAAGTAGTAGTAAGAGGCCGTATGTCCCATTTCCACTGTGCCGGCCTGCACGGCATCGAGCACTTGCAGAGCCGGAACGATTTCGCCGGCCGCAAAAGTACGGATCTGGAACTTTCCGTCGGTCATTTCAGCAACGCGCTTCGCGACCAGCTCCGCACCGCCGAACAGGGTGTCGAGGCTCTTCGGCCAGCTTGCCGCCATCCGCCACTGGATACTCGGCTGCGACTGGGCAATGGCCGGAGCTGCGACGGTGCCGGCGGCAACACCCACTGCCGCCCTCTTGAGAAAGGATCTGCGTTTCATTGGTGTCCCCCTGATAGTTGAGTAGTCGCCGCCCGCATTCGGCGCGCACGTCCCGTGAATCATCACCAAAGACGATGGGGCCGCAGCGCGATTCTACGCGTGCGCAGACGATCCGGCTCATCGTCGTCCCCGCGTTCGCGACGTTGATATACTCTGGCTCCGATCAGCGCCTCCAGGAGATTTGAGTCCATGACATTCAGTTGGGATCTGCCCTACCCTTCGCAACGCAGCCCGTTGCTTGCCAGGAACGTCGTCGCGACGTCTCAGCCTTTGGCTGCACAGGCGGGATTACGCATGCTGCTCAAGGGTGGTAATGCAGTGGACGCAGCCGTCGCCACCGCCATCACCCTCACCGTCGTTGAACCCACGATGAACGGCATCGGCGGCGACGCCTTCGCGCTGGTATGGGCCGAAGGCAAACTGCATGGGTTGAACGCCTCAGGTCGCGCCCCGGCCGCCTGGTCTCCCGCACGGTTTGCCGGGCGCGACAGGATGCCGACGGAAGGGTGGGACACCGTAACCGTCCCTGGTGCGGTTTCCGGCTGGGTTGCGCTGTCACAACGTTTCGGGCGCTTGCCGTTCGCGGATCTGTTCGAACCGGCTGTCGAATACGCAGAACGGGGTTATCTCGTTTCTCCCGTGATCGCAAAGCAATGGGCCGATGCGATCGACCGGCTTCGCAACCAACCGAACTACCGCGAATCCTTCATGCCGGGCGGTCGCGCGCCCAAGCCGGGCGAACTGTTCCGCTTCCCCGATCAGGGAAACACATTGAGCCGTATCGCGCAAACCAAGGGAGAAACGTTTTATCGCGGAGATCTTGCCGGGAAGATCGCGGCGGCCAGCGCATCTCAAGGGGGCGCGATGACCGCTGCCGATCTTGCCGCCCATCGGGCAGATTGGGTAGAACCCATCGACGTCGCCTATCAAGGCCATCACCTGCATGAGATCCCGCCCAACGGGCAAGGCATCGCGGCGTTGATGGCGCTTGGCATCCTGCGCGATTGGAACCTCGCGAATCACCCGGTGGACTCGGTCGACAGTCTTCATCTGCAGATCGAGGCGATGAAGCTGGCCTTCGCCGACATCTATCGCTACGTTTCCGATCCCACCACCATGAAGGTGCAATCGAACGATCTGTTGAACCCCGATTACCTTCGTCAGCGCGCCCACCTGATCAACCCCCGGCGCGCCACTGACTTCGGCCCGGGGACGCTCACCAGCTCCGACACCGTCTATCTCACTGCCGCGGACGCGGAGGGCATGATGGTCTCCTACATCCAATCCAACTACATGGGCTTCGGTTCAGGCGTCGTCGTTCCGGGAACCGGCATCAGCCTGCAAAATCGCGGCGCGTGTTTTACTCTGCAGTCAGGCCATCCCAATCAAGTCGCCGGAGGCAAGCGTCCGTTCCACACCATCATTCCCGCTTTCCTCTCTCAAGACGGCAAGCCTGTGATGAGCTTCGGCGTCATGGGAGGGGATATGCAGCCCCAGGGTCATCTGCAGATGACCGTGCGCATGCTCGACTACGGTCAGAATCCGCAAGCCGCTGCCGACGCGCCGCGCTGGAAAGTCAGCAAGAGCGGCGAAGTGCTCCTCGAACCCTCCGTTGCGCCAGTAGTTGTCGACGGTCTGCGCGATCGCGGCCATCGTGTGCGCGTCTCCAAAAAGGGGGAAGTGGAAATCGGCAGCTACGGCAGCGCGCAACTCATCTATCGCGTCGAGGGCGGGTATGTGGCCGGATCGGAGGGGAGAAGAGACGGACAGGCGGTGGGATTCTGATCACTTTTCATTGCGGCGGCTCAGAACGCAACGGATGCGTGAGGTCGGGAGAGCCATAAGCTATTCGAACAATCGAAGTATTTCTGAAAGCTCTGGGCGTCATTCCCGTAAGGCGCCTGAACACGTTGCTCATGTGACTCTGGTCCGAGAACCCTGCTTGGATCGCAACTGCCGCCAAGCCGTCCTCACTCTCCAGCAACAAGCCCTTGACCCGCTCGACCCGCGCCTGAAGGCAGTAGCGATAAGGCGTCACCCCGGTTGCGTTCCTGAACACGCGGGCAAAGTGGAAAGTGCTCAGACTGGCCGCCCGGGCGATATCCGCCAGGCAGACTTCCTCCGCGAGATTGGCCTGGATGTATTCGATTGCAAGGCGCACTGCGCGGCGCGCGACTCCCGGCGTCAACACGACGCGCGTCCCCGCCGCACTCATCGCCTGCCCGTCAGCTTCTGATTTCAAGTCGAGCATTTTTCCTCGCAAGAACGAAATATTCGAGTGGCGCGGGCGCGATACCCTTGCGTCGCGCCCGCGGTCCGGTCACAGCGCCCGCTGTTGCAACGCCGCGAAAATTCCGACGGCCACCGCGATGACCGCAACCGCCGCGATACCCATTACCGAGAAGGCCGCGTGCCACAGCGCGATCACGACCACCGCCAAAGCCACCGTGGCCCAGTTGGCCGCGACAATCCAGGACAGGAAGCGCGCGAGCCGGCCTTGCGAACGCGCGAGCACCACGGTGTCGATCGCGAACAAGATCAGGAACGCGCCAAGGAAGCGCATTACCGATGTGGTGGCGAATCCGAGGATCGTCGCCTGCTCCGGCACCAGCAGCCGGGCAATGTCGCCGGCGAAAATCACCAGATCCAACCCGACCAGCGTGTCGGCGAGCGCACCGACATGGAAGGGCCACAGCTTGCGGGTGATGTTGCGCGACAGGGGCAGTTCGTGAGTAAGCGTAGTCATGCTGTTCTCCTTTTCAGTTGAAGTTGCGAAATTGCGAGGGCATCATGCGGCGGTGAAAACATCGCCGCAATTACCTGTGAGGTAATTGCCCGCGAGTGTGGACCAGAGGAAAAAGGAACCATGGCAACGCATTCAACCGGGCATTCGTTAAAGAATTCCGCATCCGGCTTCGGGCCGATGCTGCGGGAGTGGCGCAAGGCGCGCGGCGCGAGCCAGCTCGACCTCGCGCTCAACTGCGGGCTGTCGCAGAAGCATCTGAGTTTCCTCGAATCCGGACGGAGCGGGCCGAGCCGCGGCATGGTGCTGCATCTGGCCTCCGCGCTGGATGTGCCGCTGCGCCAACAGAACGCGATGCTGCTGTCCGCCGGGTTCGCGCCGGTCTACAAGGAACGCCCATTGAATGCCCCCGAAATGCAGCCGATCGATCAGGCGCTCGAGCACGCGCTGCGCCAGCAGGAGCCCTACCCGGCGCTGGTCGTCGATCAGGCGCACAACATCCTGCGCGCCAATCGCGCGCTGGGTGCTCTGCTGGGATTCCTGATCGGTGCCGAGGCCGCCGCCGCGGCTGCCCAGGCGCCGCTGAATGCGGTCGAGATCGTGTTGCGGCCGGACGGGCTGCGTTCTTTCGTCGAAAACTGGGAGGAGGTGGCGACCTGGATGGTGCGGCGCCTGCGCGCCGAAGCGATGCTCGAAGGCAGCGCAACGGAGGCCGCGACTCTATTGAAAAAGATGCTCGAACTGCCCGGCGTAGCGGAGATCGCGCAGATCTCGCATGCCGAACAGGATTTCCCGCCCACACTGGTGGTGAGCTTTCGTAAGGGCGAGACCCGCCTTTCCCTGTTCTCGATGATCGCGACGATGGGAACGCCACTGGATGTCTCGCTGCAGAACCTGCGGCTCGAAATGTTCTTCCCCGCGGATGATTTTACGGCTCAGTGGTTCGCACGGGCATTGAAACCGGACTGATAGCGACTCCGCAGGAAACCCAGACCGTCGCAGTGGCATCCGCGCGAAATTTGGTTGACAATACGCGCCGCAAATCCCGTGACGAGCCCAAAACCTCACCCTCGCCAAGACGCCATGCATTTACTGCGCAACCGCTTTTCCGTTCTCGCCGCTGTACTATCCGCATTGCTCATCGCAAACCCGGGAGAGCCGGTCGCGGCGGGCGAGGTCGCCGATGCCTGGGCGGCGGGGCTCAGGAACCTTACGCCGGCACAAGGCAGGACTCTCATGAGGTTCGCGCGCGACCTGTTTCCGGATGAGGGGCTGAAAGAATCGAAACTCATGGCCTGCCTCGCGCCCTACGACGCCGAGGCGGGAGACCCGCAAAAGAGGGAGTCTCTCCTGGACTCGCTGAAGCAGATCGATGGCGCGGCCATGCGGATGGGCTACAAGGATTACGTCGGCGTCAGCCACGAGGACGAACGCATCCGGCTCTCGCAAATGCTGGCCGAGGGCCGCGGTCTGCGGCAGTTCAAGAAGTCCGTGGGTCAGTGCCTCGAAGCGAACTGACCGCGCCGCGACCGGGAGAAATCAGAAAAAGGGATCTCAAGCTGCAGGACAAATCGGCACTGGTCTCGGGTTCCACCAAGGGAATCGGCCTTGCGGTCGCTACATTGCTTGCCGCCGAGGGTGCGCGAGTCATCGTCAACGGCCGCACGGAAGCTGCGGTGAACGAGGCAATGACGGGGATCCGCAGCGCAGCTCCGAAGGCGAAGCTCGACGGATTCGCCGGAGATCTTTCGGCATCGGAGCCAACCGCCGAGCTGGTCCGCCACTTTCCGGCCGTGGACATCCTGGTGAACAACCTCGGCATTTTCGAGCGCAAGCCTTTCGAGCAGATTGCCGACGAGGACTGGCAGCGGTTCTTCGACATCAACGTGATGAGCGGCGTGCGGCTGTCGCGAGCGTACCTTCCCGGAATGAAAGCGCGCAATTGGGGGCGCATCGTGTTCATCAGCAGCGAGAGCGGAATGCAGATTCCGCCGGACATGATCCACTACGGTATGACCAAGACCGCGCAACTCGCCATTTCGCGCGGACTCGCCGAAACCTGCGCCGGCACTGCGGTCACGGTGAACGCCGTGCTGCCGGGACCGACGCTCACTCACGGCAACAAGGCTGCCATCGCCAGGCGGACGCCGGGCAAGGCCCTTGCCGAGGTGGAGAAGGAGTTCTTCCAGATCCATCGCCCGACTTCCCTGCTAAAGCGGTATGCTACTCTCGAGGAAGTCGCCAGCGTGGTTGCCTACGTCTGCAGCCCGCTTTCCTCCGCCACCAACGGCGCCGCGTTGCGCGTGGACGGCGGGGTCATCAAGGCGTGTTTCTGACGGCGAGGCATCGAAAGGCTGGATTTTCAGGAGAGGCACACATGTCGCGAATCAGTCCTATGAAACCAAACGGACACGCCCGTCCAATCAAGACCGAGCGAGACTTCAAAAGCGCGGTTTCCGTCGTCAGGACCATCGTCAACCAGCCGGATCGGGAAAGCGCCGCGGAAAAGAGGCTGCAATCGCTGATCCGGGAGATGGAGAAATTCGACGCCGCCGACGACGACGATACGCCGGCCGTTCCGGAGGAAGATCCCCACGCCGGACCGCAGCGTCGATGGTCGGACGACAATCCCGATCAGGAATGAGGAAGATGATTGCAGACGCCAATACTCTGGCGCATCGACATGAAAAATGACCGGCTGCAAACCCTCAGAGAGATCGGCACCGGCACCGCCGCGTCCAAAGCGTCCGAGACGCTGGCGGACATGCCGGTCAGGCCTGCGCTGGCGGATGTATTCAAGTTACGGATGGACAAACCAAAGTTCGGAATGCCGTTCGCGGCCGGATCGCACTGCGTGCAATGCGCAACGCTGGCACTGAAAGCGGGCGTGGACGAAGAAACAGTGCTGGCCTGTCTGCTGCACGACGTGGGGATGGTGGTCATGCGGCCCGACCACGGTTGGTGGGGCGCGCAGTTGGTGGAGCCCTATGTCTCCGAGAAAGTTGCCTGGGCGATCCGCTACCACCAGGCGCTGCGTTACTACCCGGACGAGTCGGTCGGTTACGAGTATCCGGCTATGTACGTCGCGATGTTCGGAGAGAACTACCGGCCGCCGGAGCACATCGAATCGGCGTATCGGTACGCTCGCAACCACCCCTGGTACATGATCGCGAGGCAGATCACGGTGTTCGACGACTACAGCTTCGACCGGGATGCGCCGTGGCCGCTCGAGCCCTTTGCCGACATCATCGGCCGCCACTTCCGCCAGCCCAGGGAAGGCCTGGGCAACGATTCGAGTCCCACCGCGCACATGTGGCGCACCATCATCGACCCGAACAAGCCGCTCTGACTCTTCGAATCACGGCAGCCGGCCCTCGGCGGGCAATAACAGCGTTGACGCAAAGGATGCGCAGTCGGGTCATTGCGTGAGGCCACGCCCTATCAGCCATAAAGTATAGGCCTGACCCTCTAGTTTTGTGATAACAGCGTTGACGCAAAGGATGCGCAGTCGGGTCATTGCGTGAGGCCACGCCCTATCAGCTATAAAGTATAGGCCTGACCCTCTAGTTTCTCTAGTTTTGTGCTCTAGTTTTGTGCTCTAGTTTTGTGCATGCACCAGCTGCGCTGCCGGCTTTTACCAGTTCCAACAACCTCATTGCCTCGAGCTTGACTTCCTTCCTGAACCGCGTCCGTTCGCGTCTCGACGCGCTTTCCCATCCGACGGCTTCTTGGCTATTGTCTGCCTTCAAGAGTGTCCGAAGAATCCGGTTTAGCCCACTAATCGCTAGGCCCCATTCTCTTGCCATGATTGGAAAGCAACGAATCTAGCTTTTTGTCATCGATTTTCTCGATCTCAAGCAGCCCGAAGGCAGGACTTTGTTCATTCTTTTCTGCCATCGTAAAAGTTATCGTATGTCCATTAAGCTTCACTTTGACTCTTCGGTAGGCAAATGGGCTACCAGCTTCTTGCAATTGTGACACCGAATTTACATTAGGGCGGCCTCGCAGCGGCAGGCGTTTTTTGAGCCAGACAAAGAACAAGGAAGGTTCTGTCGACGCGGAAGCCCACCTCTCCCGGATGAATGAGGAACACCGGGCATCCTTTTGAGGGGGAATCCAGTTCTGCCTTTCACAGTATTCGTACTCAAGCGCACCTTCACGTTCGGCTGCCGCCGGTCCCTCAAGCAACTCGAAGTCAGCCAATGTTGGCTGGCTCTTTCTGAGAGCATCAAAGTACTGATCAACTCGCTGTTGTGCAATCTCCTTGACTGACTCAGCTGCCGCGTATGGAATTAGCAGGATTATCGATGCGGCTAGGACGAAGGCTCTCATTTGTTGACCTCTCAGTTCAATAAACTAACACCGGCGAGCCGACGCGCAATTTGCGCAGCGCGTCCTTAAGGGGACTTGTATTAGAGTCGTTGACGCCTATGCAACCCGACGTCCCGGGATCGCGTCCATCGGGATGAATGCCCAATCCGCTTTTGTGACCACTTGATGTAGGGTAGCCACCAACTGGCGAGATAGGCTGCCACCAGCAGTTTTTTGCCCTATCGCAAAATCCACGCCTAGCGATGGGAACGTTGGATACGGGTCCTTTGGTTTGATAGATGCCTTGGGGTAGAGCGCCCTTTCCGAAAAAAAAAGCAAAAAGGGGTCAGGCCTATACTTTATAGTTGATCGGGCGTAGGCTCTGGCAATAGCCTGACCGCTACGTCTGGAGTTTGCCGGGGCGCTCTACCATCTCACCGTCCGCGGCGACCGCCAGGAGGTCATCTTGAGACGAGCGAGTGATCATAAAAGAGACCGCCTCTTCTCCGCAGAACGCTGGGGAAGGCCACCAAAACTGTGAATTATAGGCCTGATCCCTTTGATTCTTCCTGCGTTGAGATTCTCGTTTGCTTTCTTTGCGTTCCTTTGCGTCGTTTGCGTCTTTGCGTTGAGGTGTAGAGTTTGTAGAGTCAAAGCAATCCCAACTCACCGCGCGGACCGCGCCAGCAGTTCTTCCAAATACTCCTTCCATAAGCCAACGTCGTAGAAACTGGCATGGCCGCGCGTGCGCTCGCTTGCGGGCACGAGCACGTATTTTCCGCGCGCGACGCGCTTGATGGCGCGCTCCATGATGCCGAGCTCGGGTGGATTGCGCTCGTCGTCCTCGAAATTGACCGCCGTCACCGCCGCGCGGATGCGCTCCAGCCCCGGGCCGGGATCGTAATCGCGCGATGCCTCCCAGGCGTAAAGGAAATCGTTGGCGTCCGCACCCTGAAGGCGTTGCTGCACTAGCCGATCCAGCAGGCGGTCGGTCGCTTCCTGCGTGGGCGCCTCAAGGTAGAACCGTTTCACGCTGCCTGCGCCGATGACGACCATTCTCAACGCGGTCACCAGCCCTTGCGGCTGCTTCGCGTAGGTGCCGCCGTTCCACTCCGGATCGTTGCGGATGGCATCGACGATGAGCCGACGCTCCATGCGGTTGCGGCCGGAAATCTGATCGGGCAGACAGACCAGCGGCAGGACGGCATCCATGAAATCCGGCTCACTCACCGCCCACATCCAGGCGTGCATTCCGCCCATCGAGGTGCCGACAATCAGCCGCAGATGCCGGACACCCAATCCATCTTTCACCAGCCGGCGCTGGGCCGCGACCATGTCCGCATACCCGTAGCGCGGAAACTTCGCGCGCAATCCATCGCTGGGCTTGGTGGATTTTCCGTGTCCCAGGTTGTCCGGAACGATGATGTAAAAGCGGCCCGCATCCAGCGGCTGGCCCGTTCCAAAGAGTTCGCCGGCAAAGCCGTCGGTCAGAAAGTTCGTGCCCTTGCCGTAAGTGCCGTGCAGCAGCAGCACCGCGTTGGTCACGCGGCCATTGGCGTCCCGGGCGGGAGAGCCAAGGGTGAAGAAATGCAGCTTCAGCTCGGGGAGGACTTCGCCGCCGGCAAACCGGAAATCGCGGATGACGAAATCGCCGTGGACTGGCTCGGGATACGGCGCCGCCTGCGCCACCGCCAACGTCAGGAAGAGCGAAAAGAGTGAACCACGGAGAACACGGAGGAAGGGCAAGAGCAAGAATAACATTCGAGAGTTAAAAACTGGTATCGGTGGTCACATCGGCACAATAACCGCTTTTAACATTGATATGCCTTTCCTCCGTGTCCTCCGTGTCCTCCGTGGTTCAGGTGGCAGTTCTTGATGACATTCGTACCTCACGTTGAGATTTCCGTCGAGCAACCGGGCCCATAAATTCCCTCCTCAACGCACGCGCAGATCGAACTGAAGCCTGACCTTCACGCGGTTCGCGTCCGCGGTGACTTCGGTGGCACTCAGCTCATTGATTGCCACCTCGTACGGCGCGGTGCGCCCGGCCAGCAGCCGCACCACCGATTCCTTGAGGTTCACATCCAGCGCCTTGGGCACCATCGAGCTGAAGACGGGTTCCAGCAACGGTCGGTAAATCTCCTTGGACAGAGAGTCGATACGGATGTCTTCGACGCCGAGGCGGCCGTCCCGAAAGAAAGGCTTGCCAGAGGCCGTGACGTTGAAGGCGTCGGCGCCGCCAACGCACTGGCCGCCGACCTGCGCGCCCACGCGGCCGCTGAAAAATACGCCGATGCGCA
>DASYUW010000248.1:0-14307 GCA_036000845.1 Burkholderiales bacterium | reverse complement strand
TCTCACTGATCACCTTAGCCTGCCTGCTGTGCGCATTGCCGCAAATACCCATCACCTCCGATGCCCTCCTTGCCCTGTACCAACGCCTCGGATTGCACCTATGAAAAACCGGGGAAACATCAGCCCCTTCCCTCTCCCCCTGACCTCACCCCGCCCCTCTCCACGAGTGGAGAGGGAGGAAAAGTCAAGATGCGGAGAGGGTGATGAGTCGAGTCCTTGGAAATTTCCAGTGGCAAAGGATCAGCCTTCGATTGATGAACTGAGATTTGCAAGCGACGGGCGGGGGTGAGGTGATGGGGGTATAATCCGTTTTTGCGACTCTGCATGTTTTTCTGAAATGCCCGACCTCCTGACGCTGCGCGGCCGCAACGCCCTGTCGGACTTCCGCCTCAAGAAGCTCTCCCAACCCCTCCAGAAGACCGCTCCTGCCATTTCCGCCATTGCCGCGGAGTATTGGCATTTCGTATCGCTCAAGGCGCCGCTGGCCGCAGCCGAACGCGACGTACTCGAACGCATCCTCAGCTATGGCCCGGCGTCCGCGGATATTGCGGAGCGCGGTGACATGCTCCTGGTGGTCCCGCGCATTGGAACGATTTCTCCGTGGTCATCCAAGGCGACCGATATCGCTTACTCCTGCGGACTGGCGTCGGTGGAGCGCATCGAACGCGGGGTCGCGTATTACGTTTCCAAACGCGCTGGCGGCAGGCTAACTGCCGCAGAGCGTTTCGCTCTGCTGCCGCTGATCCATGACCGCATGACCGAAACCGTTCTCGGTTCGCTCAAAGACGCGGAAAAGCTTTTCCATCACTTTCCCCCGAAGCCACTGAGCACGGTCGATCTGCTCTCGGGCGGTCGTGCCGCGCTCGAATCCGCGAACCGCGCAATGGGACTGGCGCTATCCGAAGACGAGATCGACTACCTGGTAAACAACTTCGAGCGCATTAGGCGTAATCCCACCGATGTCGAACTGATGATGTTCGCGCAGGCGAACTCGGAGCACTGCCGGCACAAGATCTTCAACGCGGACTGGATCATCGACGGAAGGAAGCAGGACAAGTCGCTGTTCGACATGGTACGCCAGACGCACGCGCAGAGTCCGCGCGGCACGGTGGTCGCGTATTCGGACAACGCGGCGATCATGGAAGGCGCCGAGATCGCGCGATTCTATCCGGATGCTTCGGACGTTTACCGTTACGCCATCGAGCCCACCCATATCCTGATGAAAGTGGAGACGCACAATCACCCCACTGCCATTTCGCCTTTTCCGGGTGCGGCGACCGGCTCGGGCGGCGAGATCCGCGACGAGGGCGCAACCGGGCGCGGCGCCAAGCCGAAGGCGGGGCTCACCGGATTCTCGGTCTCGCACCTGCGCATCCCCGGTTTCGCGCAGCCATGGGAAAAGAACGGCGTCGGCAAACCAGGCCGCATTGCGTCGGCGTTGCAAATCATGCTCGAAGGGCCGATCGGCGGCGCGTCGTTCAACAACGAGTTCGGCCGCCCGAATCTCTGCGGCTATTTCCGCACTTTCGAGCAGTCGGTCAACGGCGAGGTGCGCGGTTACCACAAGCCGATCATGCTGGCCGGCGGCGTGGGCGCCATATCCGCGTCGCAATCGTACAAGGCCGCAATGAAACCCGGCGCACTGCTGGTGCAGATCGGCGGTCCGGGGATGCTGATCGGCATGGGCGGGGGTGCCGCTTCCAGCATGGACACCGGGGCGAACATTGAAGATCTCGACTTCGATTCGGTACAACGCGGCAATGCTGAAATCCAGCGCCGCGCGCAGGAGGTCATTGACCGCTGCTGGGCGATGGGCGAAGCCAATCCGATTCTTTCCATACACGATGTCGGTGCCGGCGGATTGTCGAACGCGCTGCCGGAGCTGGTGCACGGCGCCGGCCGCGGCGGCCACGTCGATCTCAGAAAGATTCCCTCCGAGGAACCAGGGATGACGCCGATGCAGGTGTGGTGCAACGAGGCACAGGAGCGCTACGTGATGGCGATCGCCGGGGAGCGCTTCGATGCCTTCGAGGCCTTGTGCGCGCGCGAGCGTTGTCCTTTCTCAGTGGTTGGCAAGGCAACGGAGGACGGCTGGCTCAAAGTGGAAGATCCGCTGTTCGACAACCACCCGGTGGACATGGATCTCGGGGTGGTCCTGGGCAAGTCGCCGAAGATGACACGCGATGTCACGCACCGGGCGCAGCAACTGGCGTCCCTCGATTTCTCCGCAGTGACGCTCACGGACGCTGCGCAGCGGGTGCTGCGTTTCCCTGCAGTGGCGGACAAGACCTTCCTCATTTCGATCGGCGACCGCACCGTCGGCGGCCTGTGCGCGCGCGACCCGTTGGTCGGGCCCTGGCAGGTGCCGGTCGCGGATGTGGCGGTCACGCTGATGGGATTCAGGACAGATCGCGGCGAGGCCTTCGCGATGGGCGAGCGCACTCCGCTGGCGGTGATCGACGCGCCTGCTTCGGGACGGATGGCGGTGGGCGAGGCGATCACCAACATTACCGCCGCGCGCATCGAGAATCTCGGCGACGTGAAGTTGTCCGCAAACTGGATGGCTGCCGCCGGCTACCCCGGGGAAGATGCGGCTCTGTTCGATACCGTCAAGGCGGTGGCGATGGCGCTATGCCCGCAATTGGGCATCAGCATACCGGTCGGCAAGGACTCGATGTCGATGCGCACGGCGTGGGAAGACAACGGCAGAAAAAAGGAAGTCGTTGCGCCGCTGTCGTTGATCGTCTCAGCGTTTGCGCCATGCCTGGATGCGCGCAACACGCTGACGCCGCAGCTATGGCCGCTCGACCGCGAGAGCGTGCTGGTGCTGATCGACCTCGGCTCGGGACGCAATCGCCTGGGCGGCTCGGTGCTGGCACAGGTCTACAGTCAAATTGGCAATGAAGCGCCGGACCTGGATTCGCCGCAGAAGCTGAAGGCACTGTTCGAAACGGTCCAGCAGCTGAATGCTGACGGAAGGATTCTTGCGTACCACGACCGTTCGGATGGCGGGTTGTTCGCGACGCTGGCGGAGATGATGTTCGCCTCACATGTCGGGATCACGGCAGATATCGGTGCGCTCGGTGAAGACGCTCTGGCTGCATTGTTCAATGAAGAACTCGGCGCGGTGCTGCAGGTGAAAACATCGGATTTCGACGCCGTGAAAGATGCGTTCTCGCAGGCCGGGCTGGGCGCCGAGTTTCACCGTCTCGGCACCCTGAACCGCGCCGGAAAACTGATCGTCACCGCGAAGGGCAGGGAAATATACAGCGAATCGGGAGTGGCGCTGCAGCGCGCGTGGTCGGAAACCACGTATTACATGCAAAAGCTGCGCGATAACCCACAGTGCGCGCAGCAGGAATATGACCGCATTCTCGATGCCGTGGATCCGGGACTGCACGCGAAACTGACGTATGATCCGGCGCAGGACATTGCCGCGCCTTGCATCGGCCGAGGCGCGCGCCCGAGAATGGCGATCCTGCGCGAGCAGGGGGTAAACGGCCAGATCGAAATGGCCGCGGCCTTCGACCGCGCCGGTTTCGAAACGCGTGACGTGCACATGAGCGACATCATCGCCGGACGGGTGTCACTCGCCGGATTCAATGGTGTCGTGGCCTGCGGCGGATTCTCTTACGGCGACGTGCTCGGCGCCGGAGAAGGCTGGGCCAAGTCCATCCTGTTCAACCGCCGCGCGCGCGATGAGTTCGAAGCATTCTTCAAGCGCAGCGATTCCTTTGCGCTTGGCGCGTGCAACGGCTGCCAGATGATGAGCAACCTCCACGAAATCATTCCCGGCACGGCGCACTGGCCGCACTTCGTGCGCAACCGTTCCGAGCAGTTCGAAGCGCGCGTGGTGATGCTGGAAGTGATGAAAAGCCCGTCGCTGTTCTTCCGCGGGATGGAGGGTAGCCGGATGCCGATCGCGGTCGCACACGGCGAGGGCTACGCCGAGTTTGCCTCGCCGGCGCAACTGAACGCAGCCCGGGCGCTGGTGGCGCTGCGCTTCGTGGACAACCTCGGCAGGCCGACAGAACGCTACCCGTTCAATCCGAACGGCTCGCCGCAGGGGATCACCGGCCTGACCACCGCGGACGGTCGCTTTACCATCCTCATGCCGCACGCGGAACGCGTGTTCCGGACGGTGCAGAACTCGTGGCACCCGGATACGTGGGGCGAAGACGGTCCATGGATGCGGATCTTCCGCAATGCCCGCAAATGGGTGGGTTAGGGCACAAAAAGCGCTCACCACGGAGGACACGGAGGAAAACCAAAAACGAGGGAAAGCCATGTAGGAGTTAAGGGCAGGCCGGTGCCGAAGTAACTTCCAATGACGGATTTTATCCCTCGAGAGTTTCTTTTTTCTGCCTTGCCTTTCCTCCGCGTCCTCCGTGTCCTCCGTGGTAAGTGTTTGTCTATTGAGTCATAAAAAAGGGCGCCGGCCGGCGCCCTTTGTTCTTCGGAGTAAAGCGAATTATTTGGGATCGATTTTCTGGATCTTCGCCTTGGCGCGCAGACCGGAGATGTAGTCCTCGCGTGCCTTGTTGGCCAGGGTCTGCTGGATCTGCGGCTTCACTTGCTCCAGCTGCGGGAAGGGCAGCGTGCGTACGTCCTGCAGCTCGATGATGTGGTAGCCGTAGTTGGTCTTCACCGGTTCCTTGGTCATCTCGCCCTTCTTCAGGCCTCTCAGCGCTTCTCCGAACGGCTGTACGTAGGCTTCTGCATTGGACCAGTCGAGTTGACCGCCGTCGTCTTTTGATCCCGGATCGGTGGACTTCTCCGCTGCAATCTTGGCGAAATCCCCGCCGTTCTGCAGGTCGGCCATGACCTGCTTGGCTTCGGCTTCTTCCTTGACCAGGATGTGGCGCGCCTTGTACTGCTTGCCGGCGTCGCCGCCTTGCTCGGCCTTGACTCGCTCATACTCCTTGGCGACGTCCGCATCGCTGGGCTGCGCTTTCTTGTTGATGTCCTCGAACAGCACCCCGAGGATGATCTGCTGTTTGGCCAGGTCGAGCTGGAGCTGGTAATCGGGATTCTTGTCGAGCTTGCGCTTGAGCGCTTCCTGGTAAAGGATTTCGCGCGTGATCATGATCTCGCGGATATTCTCGCGAAATTCTGGGCCGTCCTGCTGCTGGCCCTGACTCTGCGCGATTTGCGCTTTGGCGACAAAGTCGATGCGGGCCTGCGGGATCGGCACGCCATTCACGACGGCGGCGTTTTTTTGCTTGGTATCGGCTGCGTAGCCCGCCGGAAGTACGGCGAGGCAGGTGGCGGCCAGGGCAAGCAGCAGTGCGGGTTTGACCAAATACATTACAGTTCCTTTGGGTGACGGGAGTTGAACTTAGGTAGCAGCTTTTTCGGGACGTTGTCTGGTCGTTTTCAGCTTCAGCGTTCAAGCCTGGGCTGAAGGTCCCAATTCTTCCGGGGCGTAAGCCTGGATCGCCAGCGCGTGAATCCGGCTGGGCATCAGATCCGAAAGTGCCTGGTACACCAGCCGATGGCGGGCGACGGCGGGCTTGCCGGCGAATTCACGCGATACGATCACGAGCTGGTAATGTCCGCCGCCCTCCTTCGCCCCGGCGTGTCCGGCGTGCTCATGGCTTTCGTCGAACACTTCGAGGGTATCGGGGGCGAGTGGAGCGAGACGCTCGCGGATCAGGTCTGCAGTGGTCACTTGGGGAAGACCTTGCGGAACGGCTTGACCGTCACTTTGGCGAACACGCCCTCGGTGACGTAAGGGTCCGCGTTGATCCATGCCTTGGCCTCTTCGAGCGAGCCGAATTCGGCGACGATCAGGCTTCCGGTCATTCCGGCAGGACCCGGATCGATGCTGTCGATGGCGGGGAACGCGCCGCCGATGATCAATTTGCCGGCGGCGATCAGTTCGTCCACCCGCTTCAGATGCACGGACCGCGCGGCGGTGCGTTTGGCCAGGCTGTTGGGGATGTCCTCGCCGACGATTGCATACAGCATTGCTATTTCTTCTCCTCTGGTTCGGTGTAGCGGCTCAGCATTAGACCCTGCGCAATGACAAAAACAAGCATCAACCCGATTCCACCGAAGAGCTTGAAGTTAACCCACACGTCGGTCGGGAAATTGAAGGCGACGTACAGATTGGCGCCGCCCATCAATGCGAAGAACACGACCCAGCTCAGATTCAGTTTCTGCCATACCGGGCCGGGGAGGGTGAGCTGCTTTTCCATCATGGCGCGAATGAGATTCTTGCGGAACAACAGTTCCGCGCCGAGCAGGATGACGCCGAAAAGCCAGTATAGCACCGTCGGTTTCCACTTTATGAAGGTGTCGTCGTGCAGCCAGAGCGTGGCTCCGCCGAATACCACGATGATCGCGAGGCTTGCCCACAACATGTTGTCCACCTTGCGATGGCGTGTCCATGACCAGCCGACCTGGACGAAAGTGGCGGCGATGGCCACTGCGGTTGCGGTGTAGATGCCCCAGATCTTGAAGGCGAGGAAGAACAACAGGACCGGGAATATATCGAACAGGAACTTCATGATCGTCAGGAAAAAATGCTGGCGGGCATTATGTACGCACGGGCGTGAGTTGTCCAACCGTGACAGGCGGGAGGCGATGCTAAGATTGCGGCACTCGATTTGAGTTCGATTCCAGGGGAGGAGTTCGCGATGGCCCAGGTCAAACTGGTGAATTACGAAGAGGCGTCGCCGGAAGTGCGCGCGGTGTTCGACGACATCATGGCCACGCGCAAGACCGACTATATCAACAACATCTGGCGCGCACTGGCGGTGCATCCGCCGCTACTGAAGCGCTTCTGGGGGCAGATGAAGGAAGTGATGGTTGCGCCTTCGCGCCTCGATCCGCTCACCAAGGAGTTGCTATATCTCGCGGTAAGCGTGACCAACAACTGCGAGTACTGCATCAACTCCCATACTTTCGCCGCCCGCAAGCACGGGATGGACGACGCGATGCTCGCCGAGTTCAATGAAATCGTCGCGCTCGCCAATGCCGGCAACCGGTTGACGATGGGCTTGCAGGTCGAGATGGACGAGCGCTTCAAGCCCAAGCATGCGGACAAGCCGTGGTCGGTAAGAAGGACCGCCAATACGCTGAAAACGAGAACTGTCCGTTCCCGAAATAAATAGATCAGTACCGATAAAACCCGCTGCGGATCTGAATTTTCTCCCTCTCCGCCCGCTTGCGGGGGAGAGGGCCGGGGAGAGGTGGGTGGGGTGAGGTGGTATGGACCTGGAACACGTGATCAGAGAGCGTTATAGCTGCCGCAAGTTTCTGCCGGAACCCGTACCGCACCGGATCATCGAGAAGATTCTCGATCTGGCGCAGCAGACCCCTTCCTGGTGCAACTGCCAGCCTTGGCAGATCGTGCTGGTAACCGGCGGAGCCGTCGCAAGCTTTCGCGACGTCCTGCTTGCACACGCCGCCGGAGGCCATCCGTCGCAGCCGGATTTCCCGTTCCCGTTGCGCTACGAAGGCATCTACCGCGAGCGGCGCAAGGTCTGCGGGGTGCAGCTCTACCAGTCGCTGGGCATCGGCCGCGAGAACAGGGAGGGCGTGGAGCGGCAACGGCTTGAGAATTTCCGCTTTTTCGAAGCGCCGCACGTGGCGCTGATCACCACCGAGGAGGAACTCGGCGTTTACGGCGCGGTGGATTGCGGCCTGTATGTCGCCAACTTCATACTCGCGGCAAAGAATTTCGGCGTGGACTCGATCGCACAGGCCGCGCTGGCTTCGTACCCGGACTTGATCCGCAGCCGCTTCGGTCTTCCGGCGAACCGCAAGCTGATCTGCGGCATTTCCTTCGGTTACGCCGATGCCGAACATCCGATCCACCAGTACCGCACGGAACGGGCAGCCGTTGCCGAAGTGGCGACGTGGATCGAATAGAGAAAGGGGCCAACGACATGCCGGGACAGATCAGTTTCGACCTCAAGCGCAAGACGGTGATGATCACCGGGGCCGGCCGCGGCATCGGCAAGGCGATCGCGCTGGCCTGCGCGCCCGCCGGTGTGGATTTCGCGCTCGGCAGCCGTCATATGTGGAGGAGTGCGAACAGGTCGCCGCCGCCCGCCGCAAGCTAGGCCTGCTAGCGCGTGCCTGGAAGCTTGATGAGGTGCAGCCGCCCAGCATCCGCGGCTTCGTGGAAGGTGCGCTCGCCGAATTCGGCCGCATAGACGTACTGGTGGAGGGGGGCTTCACCGCGATTTGACGCTTTCGAACCATTGTTCCGGCGTGCCAATCTTAAACCCCACCTCATCGAATCGTTTCCTTGCGAGACTCAGCAACGCCTTGTCTTTGGTAATCAGCCAGTCGGCCTGCGCGTCGCGAGCGAGTTCCAGAAACTTCTGATCATGCGGATCGGTACAGCGCGGAAGCGGTGAAAGCAGCATGGTTTCCACCCGGTACGTGCATTTGCGGACTTGAGTGAACAGCGCATTGCGGGTGGCCGCATCCAGCTCGAACTCGGGATAGGCGAGCACCCGGCCGAGTTCCTCCAGGCAGTCCGCGCTAATTGCGATCTGCATCGCCCCGTTGCTGCACGCTGACTTCAGCGCAATGACGGCGGGATCGTCGAAGACCAGCCAGTCCAGCCAGATGTTCGTGTCGAGAACGATGCGCACGCGGGAGAGGGAGGCAGAAAGCCATGGCACTACCTCGAAAGCATGCCCCCATCCCAACCTTCCCCCGCAAGCGGGGGAAGGAGCTTATGAGGGGATGAGCGGCTTAAGGTAGTGCCATTGGGGACGGAGAGAGAAGTCGCTGCTAGGCCCCAGCGACAAGCTCGCGCAACACATAGGGGAGAATCCCGCCGTGCCTGTAATAGTCCACCTCGATCGGGGTGTCGATGCGCAGCAGCACCTTCACCTCGGCGCGCGAGCCGTCGGTTCGCTTGACAACAAGCTTGAGGTCCTGCTGCGGTCTGAGTTCACCCTCTACGCCGAGAATGTCGAACTCCTCGTCGCCCTTGATGCCCAGCAACTCCACCGAATCGGAGCCCTTGAATTGCAGCGGCAGCACGCCCATGCCGACCAGATTGGACCGGTGAATGCGTTCGAAGCTCTTGGCGATGACCGCCTTCACGCCCAGCAATTGTGTGCCCTTGGCCGCCCAGTCGCGCGAGGAACCGGTGCCGTACTCCTCGCCGGCGAACACCACCGTAGGCGTTCCCTGGGCGATGTACTTCATGGCGGCATCGTAAATGGACATCTGTTCGCCCGAAGTCTGGAACAGGGTGACGCCACCCTCGACCCGCGAACTGTCCGGCCTGGGAGGCAGCATCAGGTTTTTGATGCGCACGTTGGCAAACGTGCCGCGCATCATGACCTCGTGGTTGCCGCGGCGCGCGCCGTAGGAATTGAAGTCTGCCTTCGCGACCCCGTTGGCGATCAGGTATTTTCCGGCTGGGGAATTTTCCGCGATCGAACCGGCCGGGCTGATGTGATCCGTCGTGACCGAGTCGCCGAATATGCCCAGCACGCGTGCGCCAAGGACGTTGCCGCTTCGGCCCGGCTGCATGCTGAAGTCGCGGAAGAAAGGCGGCTCCGCGATGTACGTTGACTTGGGCCAGTTGTACACCTGACCCGAGGCGGAGGGCACGCCCCGCCACAGCGGATTGTCCTTTCCGGGGTTCGAATACAGCCGGCGGAAAGTCTTGGCATCCATCGCGAACTTCATGCAGTCGTAAATTTCCTGGCTACTGGGCCAGACGTCGCCTATCCATACGTCCTCGCCCTTTGCGCCCTTGCCCAGCGGTTCGCTCATCAGGTCCTTGCGCACGGTCCCGGCCAGCGCGTAGGCGACCACTAGCGGCGGGCTGGCGAGGAAGTTGGCCTTGATGTTGGCGTGGATGCGCGCCTCGAAGTTGCGGTTGCCGGAAAGCACAGCGCTGCCCACCAGATCGTTCTTGACGACCGTTTCCTCGATGCCCGGATCGAGCGGCCCCGAGTTGCCGATGCAGGTGGTGCAGCCGTAACCGGCAAGGTAGAAGCCTAGCTTTTCGAGATACGGTAGCAGACCCGACTTGGTCAGGTACTCGGTGACCACGCGCGAGCCGGGGGCGAGGGAAGTCTTGACGTGCTTCTTCACGCTCAGCCCGCGCTCGACCGCCTTCTTCGCCAACAGGCCGGCCGCGAGCAGCACGCCAGGGTTGGAGGTGTTGGTGCAGGAGGTAATGGCGGCGATGAGCACGTCGCCGTGGCCGAGCGTGATGCGACCCCGTGCGCCGGAATGCGCATCGTTGACAACGTTCGGGGTCGGGCGGTTGTTCACCATCTCCACCACATTCGCCGGAGCACCGTTGGCAAGGGTGGTGGAATTGCTGGTGCCGCCGCCGCTCATGGTGCCGGAGTCGCGGAACCAGCTGTCATAGCGGCGGTCGAGCTCGCCAGGCGGCTTGTTGTAGCCGTTCTCGGCCGCCGGCTTGGAGAAAAGGTCGGCGAACGTCGACTTCACGGCTCCGATCTCGATGCGATCCTGCGGGCGCTTAGGTCCGGCCAGCGAAGGCGCAACTGCGGACAGGTTCAGCTCCAGTACCTGGCTGTAGTCGATCTGGCCCTTTCTGGGAATTCCGTACAGGCCCTGCGCCTTGAAGTAGGATTTGAACGCCTCGATTTCCTCGGGCGTGCGGCCCGTTCCCTTGAAGTACTCGATGGTGGCGTCGTCCACCGGAAAGAAACCCATGGTGGCGCCGTACTCCGGTGCCATGTTGGCGACGGTGGCGCGGTCGGGCAGCGACAGGTTCTCCACGCCCTCGCCGAAGAACTCGACAAACTTGCCCACCACCTTGGCCCTGCGCAGCATTTCGGTGATGGTCAGAACCAAGTCGGTGGCGGTGACGCCGCCGCGCAGCGCGCCCTTTAGGTTTACGCCGACCACGTCGGGCGTGAGGAAATAAACCGGCTGGCCGAGCATGCCGGCCTCGGCCTCGATGCCCCCGACGCCCCAGCCGACCACGCCGATGCCGTTGATCATGGTGGTGTGGCTGTCGGTCCCGACCAGCGTGTCGGGATAATAAATGCCGTCTTTCGCGTGCACGCCGCGCGCCAGATACTCGAGATTCACCTGGTGCACGATGCCCACACCCGGAGGCACGACTTTGAACGTGTCGAATGCCTGCATTCCCCATTTCATGAACTGGTAGCGCTCCTTGTTCCTTCGGAATTCCAGTTTCATGTTGAGGTCGAGCGCTTCCTTGCTGCCGTAGTGGTCCACTTGCACGGAGTGGTCCACCACCAGGTCAACCGGCACCAGCGGTTCGATCACCTTCGGATTCCTGCCCATCTTGGCGGCTACGCCGCGCATTGCGGCCAGGTCCGCCAGCAGCGGCACGCCGGTGAAGTCCTGGAGCACGATCCGCGCCACCACGAATGGGATCTCCTCCGTGCGCGGCGCGTTCGGCTGCCAGCCGGCCAGTTGCCTGACGTGTTCCTCGGTCACTTTCTTGCCGTCCACGTTGCGCAGTACCGCCTCGAGCACGATACGGATGGAAACCGGCAGTCGCGAAATCTTGCCGAGACCTGCCTTTTCCAGCGCAGGCAGCGAATAGAACTTCGCCTTCTTGCCTGGAGCGGGGGCGAACTCCTGCAGGGTGTCGAACAAGTTGTGGCTCATGGCGTCTCCAGGATGAAAACCGGTCAGTTGGGGCACGGGGCCAGCCTTAGGCCGTTGATGATGTCAAGGATCGGCGACCTCGACGCCGAACCTTCTTTCTTCTGATCCTGTGTGTCGGAATACGTGTCCGCCGTGGCAACGATGCGGCCGTTGACCTCGACCAGTTGGTCCTTCCAGCGGCACGTTCCGGAATACTGGGCGCGGCCCGCTTGCCAGTCGATCTTCCAGTTGCTGCATTGCTTCTTCTCGTCGCGCGAGAGGAAGCCGTTGACCGGCGACATGGGGTCGGCGATGTCCGCGGCGGTAACGCAGAATCGGCCGATCAGATTCGCGGCCATCCCGCCCGAGCGCGTGAATTCCCACGTGCCGGGTTGCATGGGATTCGAGTCCGCCTGCGCCGGGGCGGAGAACGCGACTCCAAGAAAGAGAGCGAACGCGGGTCGCATCGAAGAGATCAGATGACCATCATATCCACGAATTCGTTGACCGGCGTTGCTCCTAGCTTCCTTGGATCCAGGCAGAGCTCCAGCACAGCTTTCTGCTGCTTCGGTGGAAAGCGGCGCGCCAGGTTGGTCTTGAATTTCTCGACCAGGACGGGCATGCCTTCCTTGCGGCGGCGCTTGTGGCCGATCGGGTATTCGACCACCACTTCCTTGAGGCGGCTTCCGTCCTTCAACTCGACGGTGATGCCGTTGGCGATCGAGCGCTTGTTCGGGTCGTGGTAATCGCGGGTGAACTGCTTGTCCTCGACGCAGATCATCTTGTCGCGCAGTTTGTCGATGCGCGGATCGGCGGCCACATTGTCTTCGTAGTCGGCGGCGGTCAGGCGCCCGAAGATCATTGGAACCGCAACCATGTACTGGATGCAGTGGTCGCGATCGGCCGGGTTGTTCAATGGGCCCTTTTTGTCGATGATGCGGATCGCTGCTTCGTGCGTGCGTATGGTGATTCTCTTGATGTCGTCGAGACGATCCTTCAACTGCGGATGCAGCTGCATGGCACATTCGACCGCGGTCTGCGAATGAAATTCCGCCGGGAAGGAGATCTTGAACAGCACGTTTTCCATGACGTACGAACCGTAGGGGCGTTGGAACTTGAATTCCTTGCCCTTGAAAAGCACGTCGTAGAAGCCCCAGGTCTTTGCCGTGAGGACGGACGGATAGCCCATCTCGCCGGTTCTGGCGATCAGCGCCAGCCTGACCGCGCGGCTGGTGGCATCTCCCGCAGCCCAGCTCTTGCGCGAACCGGTGTTGGGAGCATGGCGATAGGTGCGCAGGCTTTGACCGTCCACCCACGCCAGCGAGACCGCGTTGACGATCTCTTCCCTGGACATGCCGAGCATGCCCGCCACCACCGCGGTGGAGGCCACCTTGACCAGAACCACGTGGTCGAGTCCGGCCTTGTTGAAGCTGTTTTCCAGCGCGAGGCAGCCCTGGATTTCGTGTGCCTTGATCATTGCTGTCAGCACGTCCTGTATTGTTAGCGGCTTCTTGCCGACGGCGAGTGCGTTACGCGACAGCCAATCGGCGGTCGCAAGAATGCCGCCCAGGTTGTCCGATGGGTGCCCCCATTCCGCAGCCAGCCAGGTATCGTTGAAGTCCAGCCAGCGGATCATCGCACCGATGTTGAACGCGGCTTGCACCGGATCGAGCTGGAACCGGGTTCCGGGCACCTTGGCGCCGCTGGACACCATGGTGTCGTGGACAACGGGCCCCAGCAGCTTGGTGCAGGCGGGGTATTCGAGCGCCTCGAAGCCGCAGCCCAGGGTATCCATCAGGCAGTAGCGCGCGGTTTCGTACGCCTCCTGGCTCTTGATCCTGTACTTGGTCACGTAGTCGGCGATGTCAACCAGGACCTTGTCGGGTTTGGGGCGGACGTTGGAGATGCGTGCGGACATGTTGTTCCTAGGACTCAAAATCGTTCAGGCCTTGTCACCGCAAAGACGCAAAGGACGCGAAGAAAAACGAATGGGATATCAAGAGTGACATCAACACCAGCGATCGATATTCTGCGGGGAGCAGCCAATCTGTTGTGCCCGCCACATTGTTCGACCTTTTTCCTCTGCGCTCTTTGCGTCTTTGCGGTGAAAAAGTTCTATTTGCGTTTTGCGATCGGAACCCACGTGAGATTCTCGGGGCCGGTGTAGTTGGCGCTCGGACGGATGATCTTGCCGTCGATGCGCTGCTCGATCACGTGGGCGGTCCAGCCGGAAGTGCGGCTGATGACGAAGATCGGCGTGAACATCGCGGTCGGCACCCCCATCATGTGATAGCTGGTGGCGCTGTACCAGTCCAGGTTGGGGAACATCTTTTTCTCGCGCCACATGACCTGTTCCACTCGTTCCGAGATGTCGAAGAGCTTCATGTCGCCCGCATCCTTCGAAAGCCGCCGCGCGACATCCTTGATCACCTGGTTGCGCGGGTCGCCGGTGGTGTACACCGGATGGCCGAAGCCGATAATGATTTGCTTCTCGGCAACGCGCCTGACGATGTCGGCTTCAGCGTCGCCGGGATTGTCGTAGCGTCCGATGGTGTCGAAGGCGAACTCGTTGGCGCCGCCGTGCTTCGGCCCCTTGAGCGCGCCGATCGCGCCGCCTACCGCCGAATACATGTCGGAACCCGTGCCGGCGATGACGCGCGCGGTGAACGTTGACGCGTTGAACTCGTGTTCGGCGTAGAGGATCAGCGAGGTATGCATGGCCCGCTC
>DASYUW010000247.1:0-6681 GCA_036000845.1 Burkholderiales bacterium | reverse complement strand
CGCGACAGGTCGAGCATGGCGGCATCGTAGGCCGCGCGCGCCTCGGCGAAACGCGGAAGGCGTTCGACCGGCATATCCGGATTGCCCGACAGTTCCGCTATCACGCGGTTGGTCTTTTCACGAATGCTGTCAAGCCGGCGCTTGGCGGCTTCGGCATTGTGGCGCGCCTCGTCATAGGTGTCGCCGCGCGTCATTCCTTTTTCCTTGAGGTATTCCTGGCGCGCGAGCTGCTTCTCGAGAAACTCGATGCGGCTGCGGGCTTCGGCGGCTTCCTGCAGCGTCGCGCGGTATTCGGCGCGCAGCGACTGTACGTCGGTTCGCACCACATCCATCTGCGCGCGCGCACCGTCCACGGCAATCTGATAGGGCTCGGGGTCGAGCCGGAACAGCAGGGCGCCGGCCTCGACCGGCTGGTTGTCGCGCGCCACGATCTCGATCACGCGGCCGGTCACCGCCGCGCTGATCGGAACGATGTTCGCCTTGACGTAGGCATTGTCGGTCTCGACCTCCTGCCCGCCGGTTGCATAGACATAGAGGCCTGCCACGACCGCGACCAGCGGCACAACCGCGAGCAGCAGAATGCGCACTGCACGATGCACGACGATCACGGCTTTGTGGGCTGTCTCTGACATGTCAGCGCTTGCGTTTTCTGGCGCCGTTGCCATTGGCGCCGTTGTCCTGTTTGGACAAATTACCCTTGATGGCGAGCAACGCGTCCACGAACTGGTCCTGCTGCGCGGAGGTCAGGCCGGACAGCGCGTCGCGCCGGACTTCCGCCGCGGCCGCGCGCATGGTCTTAATTGCCGGTTCCACTTCGTCGGTCAGGAACACGCGCTTTGCACGCCGGTCGCCGGCATGGCCTTCGCGGCGAATCCAGCCTTTCTGCTCCATGCGGTCGAGCAATCGTCCCAGCGTCGCCTTCTTCACTTCGAGGATATCGGCAAGCTCGGACTGGGTAACGCCGTCGTTGCGGAACAGATGGTTGAGCACCCACCATTGCGAACGCGTCAAGCCAAGCGACTTCACGCGCCGGTCGAAAGTGGTGCGCATCAGACGGGCGACGTCGTTCAGGATGAAGCCGAAATTGCGGGACAGGTCTTCGCGGAACATGGGTGGGGATTTTACCCCAAAGTGGTCGCCTAGCTTACTATATGCCAGGTTATCATCCTAAAACACCTCTCACCGCAGAGGAGGCGGAGGACGCAGAGGAAAACCAAAAACGAGGAAAAGCAAAATGGGGGTAAAAGGCGGGAAACAGTTCGCGAACGCATGGCGTCAACCTTAACTACGATGGATCAACAGTCAATGAAGGGTTTAACCTCGAGCATATTCTTGCTCTTGCCTTTCCTCCGCGTCCTGTCTGCGGTGAGCGTTTTTTACACAGCCTGCTAGAATCGGCGTCACGTCAGGGAGGAAGAACCATAAGATGAAAATTACCGCCGTCGAGACCATCGGTCTCGAGGAATTCCCCAATATTCTCTGGGTGCACATCCACACCGACGAAGGCATTGTCGGACTGGGCGAGACCTTCTACGCGGTTGCCCCGGTGGCCGAGCACGTCCACCAGACCTGTGCCCCCTACCTGCTGGGGAAGAACCCGCTCGAGATCGACCGGCACAGCCGCCAGTTTCTCAATACCTATCTAGGTTTCAACAGCGTTGGCGTGGAGATGCGCGCGGCTTCCGCGGTCGACATCGCGCTGTGGGACCTGTTCGGCCAGTTTACCGGCCAGCCGATCTACCAGCTCCTGGGCGGCGCTTCGCGCGACAAGGTGCGTGTCTACAACACCTGCGCCGGCTACCAGTACGTGCGCGCCAAACCCACCCAGGGCACCGAAAATTTCGGCCTGCCGGCGAAGGCCGACAAGAAGAACCGCCCTTACGAAGACCTGATGGCGTTCAAGACCGACGCCGGCGAACTGGCTAGGTCGCTGCTGGACATGGGCATCACCGGCATGAAGATCTGGCCGTTCGACGAAGCGGCCGAAGCTTCGAACGGCACCTATATCTCGAACGCCGATCTGAAGAAGGCGATGAGGCCATTCGAGCAGATCAGAAAGGCGGTAGGCGACAAGATGGACATCCATGTCGAATTCCATTCGATGTGGCAACTGCCGGCCGCGATCCGCATCGCCGAAGCGCTCGAGCAGTTTGATCCGTTCTGGTACGAGGACCCGGTCAAGATGAACAACCTGGATGCGCTCGCCGATTACGCGCATCGCACCAACGTCTGGGTCACCGCCTCGGAAACGCTGGGCACGCGCTGGGGCTTCCGCGAGTTGTTCGAGAAGCATGCGGTTTCGGTGTGCATGCTGGACGTGGGCTGGACCGGCGGATTGTCCGAGTCGAAGAAAATCGCAACCATGGCGGAAGCCTACGCGTTGCCGGTCGCTCCGCACGACTGCACCGGGCCGATCCTGCTCACGGCTTCGGTGCACCTGTCGCTGAACTGCCCGAATACTCTGGTACAGGAAATGGTGCGGGCGTTCTATTATGACTGGTACGGTAATCTGGTCACCCAGTTGCCGCCGGTGAAGGACGGCTACATCACCGCGCCCAAGGGGCCGGGACTGGGTACCAAGCTGCAGGCTTCGGTGCTGAAGCGCAAGGATGTCACGCGGCGGATCTCGAAACTGGGGAAATAGTCGGCCCTAGTACGACACGAAAACTGCAATTTTCACCACGAAGGCACGAAGGAAACCGGAACGATTCGTAAGGCACGGTATGAAATTCGCGGCACGCCCGACATACATGCAGGGACTTCGGTTCAGTCCTTTACGTTCATTGGCTTTTCTTCGTGTCATCGTGCCTTCGTGGTAAATGCTTTTGACTTTTACGGACAACAAGAATGACGAACACTACAACGAGAACCGACGACCGCGTGCTGGTGCTGGCGCCGGGCGACAACGTCGCGGTGGCCAAGTCGGACATCGCTTCGGGCACGACGCTGACGGTGATGGGCCAGGCCGTGACGCTCAGGACCCGCGTTGAAGTCGGCCACAAGTTCGCGTTCAGGAAAGTCGCGAAAGGCGAGAAGCTGGTGAAGTACGGTGCGCCGATCGGGGTGGCGACGCAGGACATCGCGCCCGGCGACTACATGCACATCCACAACGTCACCAGCGATTACATCCCCACTTACACCCTCGACGAGGGCCACGAATTCTTCAAGGAGGCGCATTGACATGATCAACGCCTATCTCCGCCCTGACGGCCGCAAGGGCATCCGCAACACCATCGTGGTGGCCTACCTGGTCGAATGCGCGCATCACGTGTCACGCGAGATCGTGTTCCCCTATCGCGAGCAGGGCGTGCACCTGATCGGCTTCCCAGGCTGCTTTCCCAACGTGTATTCGCACAGGATGATGGAGCGGCTTTGCACCCACCCGAACGTGGGCGCCGCGCTGCTGGTGTCGCTGGGCTGCGAAGGCTTCAACAAGGGCAAGCTGCAGGAAACCATCCGCAAGTCCGGCCGGCCGGTGAAACTGATCGAAATCCAGGGCACCGGCGGCACGCGCAAGACCATCGCCGAGGGCAAGGCCTGGATCGAACAGACGCTGAAACAACTCGAAGACGCGCCGCGCACGCCGATGAGCGTCGACGAACTGGTCGTCGGCACCATTTGCGGCGGCTCAGATGCCACCAGCGGCCTGACCGCGAATCCGGCGATGGGCCGCGCTTTCGATTTTCTGGTGGAGAAGGACGCCACCTGCATTTTCGAGGAGACCGGCGAACTGATCGGGATGGAGCACTGGATGGCGGCGCGCGCCGAGAATCCTGTTTTGGGCGAGGAGATCGTGAAAACTGTGGCCAAGGCTGCGAAGTATTACGCCGCCTACGGCCACGCCAGCATCGGCCCGGGCAACGCCGACGGCGGACTCACCACCATCGAGGAAAAATCACTGGGCGCCTACGCGAAATCCGGCCAATCGGTGATCTCGGGAATCATCAAGCCGGGAGACGTGCCGATCCGCGGCGGGCTTTATCTTCTGGACGTGGTGCCGGACGGCGAACCGCGCTTCGGGTTCCCGAACATCAGCGACAACGCCGAAATCGCTGAACTGATCGCCTGCGGCAGCCACGTGATCCTGTTTTCCACAGGGCGCGGCTCGGTGGTGGGCTCTGCTATTTCGCCGGTAATCAAGGTGTGCGCCAATCCGCACACCTATAAACGCATGTCCGACGACATGGACGTGGACGCCGGACGGATACTGGAAGGCCGCGCCACGCTCGACGAGGTCGGCCGGGAAATTTACGACCTGATCATGCGCGTTTCCAACGGTGAGCAGACCAAATCGGAAGATCTCGGCCACCAGGAGTTCATCCTCACCTACAAGAGTTTCGAGCCGATCGGCCCGGCTTGTTTTCCTTCGGCTGCCTAAACCATCTACACCCAACGCAGAGGCGCAGAGGACGCAGAGGAAAACGAATTCCGAAATTGAGTATTTGGAAATAACTGCCGCTGGGGGTTGATCCGGTGCAGCGAGCTTCGCCCGCCAGGTCGGCCTCTCAATGGCGTCGTTTAGGGCTTTTTCACGATGGCAACGAAGACCAAACGCGATCGCAGCTCAATGCTATCGCCTCGTGAGCTCCGTGCCTTAGTAAATGAGCTCAAGAAAGAGAACGCTAAGCTCCATGTCAAAGTGGCGAGGTTCGAAACGCAGCTGATCTCTGCGCGCAATCGCATCACCGCGCTAGAGAAGGTGGGCGCCACGACTCCACTATCGCCAAAGGAGGCTCAGGCGCTAATTGCTCAGTTGGAGCGCGAACTTGGAATCAAGAAGCCCTAACCCATGCTTCGAGGGGAGCGCCGAACAGCCGGTTCCATCCGGGTCGGCCCGGCATCCGGCCATCCCGGTCGGACCAACACACTCCATTGATCCTGCGAGAGAAGAACGTGATATAGGGGGCAATTTTAGGGCTTAGAAGCGCTTTTTCTGGGGCAAAACTGCGCTCTCATAAGCACGGCCAGGGAGGAGCGAATGAAACGCATCGGACCGGTATTTGTTTTCGTCGGTGTTGCAGTGCTGGCATGGGTGGGCGTACCGCAATTCTCCCTGGCAGAAGAGGTTCCTACCTTCCGTGTGGATCCGTTCTGGCCGAAGCCGCTGCCGAACAACTGGATTTTCGGAGAGATCGGTGGCGTCGCGGTGGACCGGCACGATCATGTCTGGGTCCTGCAGCGTCCCGGCTCTCTGAAGGACGATGAACAAGGTGCCGCGCTCACGCCGCCGATATCGAAATGCTGCCTGCCGGCCCCGCCGGTACTCGAATTCGATCAATCCGGAAACCTGCTGCAGGCCTGGGGCGGGCCGGGGAGCGGATTCGACTGGCCGCTACGGGAACACGGCATTTTCGTCGATGCGCGCGATCACGTCTGGATCGGTGGCAACGAGAAAGACGATCACCAGATTCTGGAATTCACCCGTGATGGAAAATTCATCAAGCAAATCGGTGAATCCGGCAAGTCCGAAGGCAGCAACAGCACTCGCTATCTGGGCCGCCCCGCCCTCGCGATCGTCGACGAGCCCGCAAATGAACTCTATGTCGCCGACGGCTACGGCAACAAGCGCATCGTGGTGTTCGAGGCACGCACCGGAGATTACCGGCGGCATTGGGGAGCGTACGGTAAGGCGCCGGAAGATGCCGACCCCGGCAAGTACGATCCCGGCGCGCCGCGCGCGCATCAGTTCCGCAATCCAGTGCACTGCGTACGGATCTCGCGCGACGGTTTGGTTTATGTCTGCGACCGGGTCAACAACCGCTTCCAGGTGTTCCGTACGGACGGCACGTTCGTGACGGAATACGTGCTGGAGCCAAGCACGCGCTTCGTCGGCTCGGTATGGGACATCGCGCTGTCCGAAGATCCGGAACAGAAATACCTGTACGTCGCCGACGGGACCAACAACGAGATTCACATCCTGCTACGCAGCAACGGCAAGCAGGTCGGATCCTTCGGTCGGCAGGGCCGCTACGCGGGCGAATTCCACTGGGTGCACGCGATCGCCATCGATTCGCGCGGCAACCTGTTCAGCGGCGAAGTCGACACCGGCAAGCGCGTACAGAAATTCACGCGGCAACGCTGAGTACCGCGCTCGTGTCCGGCGCCTTGATCCTTGATCCGGGTCGGACCTGCGTAATACGCTGAGTCAGCGAAATATTGTTCTTGAGCAAGGACATTTCGAACGCTTATATGCTGCTTTTTGATAGCAAAACGAGCGCTCCGGGAAACAACGGGCAAGCTGCGGAGTTCGACTATCCGGCTAGCTACAGCGCTTAGTGATCAGAACGTTGGCCTTCGACCGGCCCTTGGTCTAGAATTTCCGCCATGAGTACGATCTTCGACGAACTGGAAAAGAAAGTCCGCGCCCTGAGTCGCAAGGAGAAGGCCGCCCTCGCGCGCATCCTCATCGAAGATCTGGATGCTTCCCCGGATCCGGACACCGAGCAGCTCTGGCTCGAAGAAGCTCAGCGCCGATACGATGCATACCGCGCCGGTCAGCTACCCGCCGTCCCCGGAGATGAAGTGATAAGCAGGGTACGCGCTAGTGTTGTGTCCCGTATGTAACTTATCTAACATAGCGCTGTCCAATGGGTATGATCGCCACCCACGGAGAGCGCGCAATGCGAACTGGCCGCCCGAGACAATCGCTTGACCTGAGTATGGAGGAACGTACGCAACTGG
>DASYUW010000246.1:0-12950 GCA_036000845.1 Burkholderiales bacterium | reverse complement strand
CGAGGAGACGACCTCGACCGGTATCGAGGCTTCGCTCACCGGCCACCTGGTGTTCGCCACGCTGCACACAAACAGCGCGCCGGAGTCGATCGTCCGCCTGCTCGACATGGGGATGGACCCGTTAAATTTTGCCGATGCGTTGCTCGGGGTGCTGGCGCAACGCCTGGCCAAGCGGCTGTGCTCCAAGTGCAAGACGCCTCACGTGGCTACGCAGGAAGAACTCAAGGGGGTCCTGGAGGAATACTGCATCGAACTCAGGAACACCGAGCAATGGAAGCGCGACCCCAAGGCCGCGTACGAGGGGATCTACCGCGATTGGGCCAGGCAGTTTGCCGACGAAAAGGGACAATTCAAGCTGTACGCGCCGGTGGGATGCGAAGTCTGCGGCGGCACCGGCTACAAGGGCCGGGTAGGCCTGCACGAGCTGCTGGTGGGCTCCGATACGGTCAAGAAGCACATCCAGGAGCACTCGCGGGTGGCGGAAATCGTTGCCACTGCGCTTGCCGAAGGCATGCGGACGCTGAAGCAGGACGGCATCGAGAAGGTCCTGCAGGGCATTACCGACATGCATCAGGTCCGGGCGGTCTGCATCAAGTAGGCGGTCGCGGCCGAACCGGGCAGTTTTTACCGAGATCACCCATCCATGAGCGAACCGACCTCGGCCGAACTCTTCCGACGCCTGGAAGAGTTAAACCGGGTCGGGATTTCGCTTTCGAAGCAGAAGGACACCAACCGTCTTCTGGAGGCGATTCTGGTCGCAGCCAAGAAGATCACTAATGCCGACGGCGGTACGCTCTATCGTGTGGACGCGGACAAAAAGCTCGTCCACTTCGAAATACTGCGCACCGATTCACTGAGCATCGCCATGGGCGGAACCACCGGCGTGGAAGTCCCTTTCTACCCGGTCCGGCTTTTCGACGACGACGGTCACGCGAACAATTCCATGGTCGTGGCGTATTCGGTGCTGCGCGATGAAACTGTCAACATCGCCGACGCCTACGCAGCTGAAGGCTTCGACTTCACCGGCACCAAGAACTTCGACAAGAAGACCGGCTATCACTCGAAATCGTTCCTCACGGTGCCGATGAAGAACCACGAGGACGAGATTATCGGTGTGCTGCAATTGATCAATGCCAAGGATCGCGTAACCGGCGAGATCGTGCCGTTCTCCGAGGCCGACCAGCACCTCGCCGAGTCGCTGGCCTCGCAGGCCGCGGTGGCGCTGACCAACCGCCAGCTCATCGACCAGCTGGAATCCCTGTTCGAATCCTTCATCAGCCTGATCAACGCCGCGATCGACGACAAATCGCCTTACACCGGCGGACACTGCCAGCGAGTGCCGATGCTCACGATGATGCTCGCCGAAGCCGTCAACGATACCAGCGAAGGCCCGCTCGCCGATTTCGTCATGACCGACAAGGACCGGTACGAACTGAAAATCGCCGGGCTGCTTCATGACTGCGGCAAGGTGACCACTCCGGTACACGTGGTGGACAAGGCCACCAAGCTGCAAACCATATTCGACCGCATCGGCTTGATCGACACGCGCTTTGAAGTTCTCAAGCGCGATGCCGAGATCACCGCACTCAGGGCCAAACTGGCTGCCCGCGACAACCACGGCGGCGAATGGGAGAGAGTCGAGCGCAATTTGAAGGGTCGGCTGAGGCAAATCAACGAGGACCGCCAGTTCCTGCGGTTCTGCAATTTCGGTTCGGAGGCGATGCGCGACGAGGATCAGGAGCGCGTATGCGAGATTGCCAGGACTTACCGCTGGCGCGATGTCGACGGCAACGAGGCTGATTTCCTCACTACCGATGAAGTCAGAAACCTGACCATCCGCTCCGGCACCCTGACCCAGGAAGAACGGCAGATCATCAACCACCATATCGAGGTGACCATCAAGATGCTGGAATCGCTGCCGTGGCCGAAGCATCTGAAGAACGTGCCGGAGTATGCCGGCGGGCATCACGAGCGCATGGACGGCAAAGGTTATCCGCGCGGGCTGACCCGCCAGCAGATGTCGGTGCAGGCGAGATTAATGGGAATCGCGGACATCTTCGAGGCTTTGACCGCGAAAGATCGCCCCTATAAAAAGGGGAAGACGCTAACCGAGTCGCTGAACATCCTCGGCAAGTTCAAGCTCAATGGCCACATCGACCCGGACCTGTTTGACGTGTTTGTGCAGAAGAAGGTGTATCTGAAGTACGCCGAGCAGGTTCTCGATCCGGAGCAGGTTGATGAGGTCGACGTATCCGCCGTCCCTGGTTATGTTTCGCGGTGACAAACTGCGTCAGATACTGCCCGGTGCTCGGATTGCGTCGTCTCGGATGCAAGTTTGGCAATCGCCGGAGGCGCTGATGCGGTTGCCGAAGAGAAAGGTTTCGGGGGTGATAAAGGGTTGTAATGAGTTGTTGTATGTGTGTGTTTAATAAATGATATTCAGGCTTGCCGACGACCCTTGGAACAGTTCCTGGCGAGGCTTCAGGCAGGTTGGCACGGGGATTGCGCTAGTGAGGTCGAACACACGGAATCCAGGTGTGTTTCTATTAATCAACCATCAAGGAGTGATCCATGAAGGCCGTACAAAAGGGTTTTACCCTAATCGAACTGATGATCGTGGTCGCGATCATCGGTATTCTGGCGGCGGTCGCGCTGCCGGCGTACCAGGACTACACCGCCCGCGCCAAGATGTCCGAGGCGATTCTGGCGGCCTCGGCGTGCCGCACCAGCGTCACCGAGACCGCGCAGTCTGCCGATACCCTGCCCGGCGCCGGCCAGTGGGGTTGCGAGTCCACAGTTGCCAACGCCCTCGCAGTCTCCAAGTACGTGGACGAGATCCAGACCAACAACGTCGGCGAAGTCCGCGTGATCGTTAACCGCATCACACCGGACGCGAACGGCAAGGCGATCATCCTCAAGCCTTGGGCCGATGCTGCGGGCACGGTTGTGCCCACAGCGGGCTCGGCAATTTCCCGTTGGGATTGCGGTCCGGATCCTGCAAACGCGGCTCCGCCGATCGACAAGTTCCTACCCGGTTCCTGCCGCGCTGTCATCGTCAGCGCCGGCGGCCACGCGGAAAGCGCGAGCTAACTGTTGTGTTTTTGAAGTTCAAATACGCGGCCGCGTAACCCGCGGCCGCGGAATTAGAGAGGGTGCTTCGGCACCCTCTTTTTTTGCGCAACGCGGCAGCGGTTAGAATGCGCTCGGTTCAACTGCCGCAGGTCTTTGTCAATTCCTGCAGTGCCCGCCCTAAACTGCAGTGAAATCGGGCAGGGTCGGCACATAGCACCAAAGAGCGCGGCACGAGTCCACCCCCGGGACGACCGCGGATGAATCACAACGGGAGTCCTTCGCAATCATGCAAGAAAGCAGTCGAAACAGGGCGCTGACGCTCGCGATCCTGCCTATTTGTCTGTACCTCGTCATTGCGCCGGTGTGGTATCCGGCGATCGCGGCGCGCATGTACGACAACGCCCGCTTGCTTCAATTGGGCGTTCTTGCGCTGGTGGTGCTGTCGCTGCTCCTGCCAGCCGTCCGCGGCGCGGTTGCCGGCGCATGGCTTGCCCTGGGAAACCTGCCCAAGGCGTTGATCGCTGTGCTGATCGCGGGTGGCGCTCTGAGCGCGTCGTTCTCCGGCGCCCCTCATCTTGGCGCGTTAGAAATCGCCCTCGTCACGCAGCTCGTGCTGCTGTTCCTGTTGGTGAGCGCTGTCGTGCCGGCCCTAAAGGAAAAGGCGGAATCGGTGCTCGCGGTGGCGATCGCCTCCGGCGCCGCTCTCGTGAGCGTCAAATTCTGGGTGACCCAGGTTTCGTTCATGCTCGAAGGCAAGCAGTTCCAATGGGTCAGCCCGTTCCTGGATTTCGCCAACGTGCGATTCTTCAGCCAGTATCAGGCCTACGCGCTGCTGCTGATCCCGCTTGCCGCGGCGCTGCCGGGGATATCCCGCACTTGGCGGATCGTCGTCTACTTCATCGCGGTGAACTTCTGGGCGCTGCAATGGATGGTCGGCTCGCGCGCCGTCTGGGTGGGCGCGGTGGCGGGCACGATCGCGCTACTTGCATTGACGCGAAGGGGGCGAATTGCCTGGCTGGGCCAACAGGCCATGCTGGTCGTTTCGGGGGCGCTGATCTACCTTCTTTTCTCCCAGTTGGTTGCCTCCGCGCCCGGTGCGACGCCGGTTCCCGGCGCGAGCGCAGTCGTCGAATTCGGTTCGCAGAGCGACTCCGACAGGATGGCGATGGCGGCGATATCGTTGAAAATGCTCGGCGCGCATCCGTTGCTCGGCGTCGGTCCCGGCCAGTGGGGCCTGAACCAGGTACTGGTGAAGAACGCGCATCCGCACAATTCGGCGCTGCAACTGCTTTCCGAGTACGGGCCCCTCGCCGGTGCCGCCGGCGTCGCGCTGGGCATGCTGTTGCTGTTGTTCGCCGCCAGAGCGCTGCGAGCGCAATCACCGCAGGGCGCGAGTCCGGTGACCGCGAGTTTGTGCGCGGCGCTGCTGATGGGGCTGATGGATTCGCTGTTCAGCGGCAGCCTTATCATGCCGCACAGTCAGATCCTTCTGTGCGTGATCGCCGGCTGGCTGGTGGGGCGGACTCAGGCAACGGCGCCGGGGGACGAACGTGACGCCGTTGGCCGGCGTGCGGAGAAGCTGGCACTGGTCGGCGTTGCCATGCTGGCAATGTGCACGACGGCGATACTGGCGTTCGAGTATGTGGATGTCGTCAAGCCGATGCCCGGCAATCTGCAGCTGCGCCATCCGCATTTTTGGCAGTACGGACGTTTCGCCGATTGGTAGAGTGGCCACGCCTAGTCGAGTGCGGCGGCCTACTTGCGGTACACCGATGAGCGCATCGGCAGGCCATTGCTCAGAAAGGAATGGAAGTACTCCAGGTCGTTGAATTCCTGGCTGCCGGCGGGAAGCGGAACCGCGCGCATCGCCTCCATGCAGCGCTGGTAGCGCATGTGCAGCGTGTGCAGGTTGTCCCCGGCGCGAAAGACCGGGAAGTGCGTTGTCTGCCCGATGGCCGGCGAGATGATCTCGTCGCGGAAATAGTTGCCAGCGTAGGTGACGTGACACGAGGCGCAGGCGAGATTGAGCTGGCCGATGCGGCGGAAATAGAACTGGCGCCCCGCCTGGTAGCGCCGTTGCGCAGCGGGGCCGTCCAGCACGACATTCACCCGCATGCCGTCCGAGAGGGTGCGTGCATATGCGGTCACCACGCCCATCGTTTCCTTGTCCCCATACTCCAATTCACGCTCGCCGTTTTCGCGCAGGCAGCGGTTGATCGCCATCTCGAACGTGACGACCTTGTCTGAAGCTGTGTCGAAATAAGGAAAGTTTCCGGCGACGTTGCGGCCGCCGTTGGGAAAGCACCCGGCGAAAGTCCTCCCGTTTGCGAACGGCCTCTCCCACAGCATCCTGCCCTTGTCGATTTCCCCCTGGAAGGGCGGGAACTCCATGATGCTGTCGAATTGCGCCTTGGCGTCCGGGCTCAGCATCAGGGCGCCATTGACATACTCGTCGAGCGCCATCCCGGGAAACTTGCCCTTGAAAAGCGCGATCATGGATGCGCGATCCTGGTCCGGGCCGGCGACAGCCTGTGCGATCCATGAGCACGCCAGCAAGAGCAGGCTAATCGCCGGGCAAATCCTGTTCACAAGCAGACCCTTATTCAGGCTTGTGGATTCAATTGAGCGTGGCCTCTATGCTTGCCTTGTCGCCCCGATTGTCCACCCAGCCCACCATGATCTTGTCGCCTGGTTTCGCTCCATGCACGCGAAAGTTCAGGAATGGATTCTTGGACACCGCCTGGCTCCACTGGGCCTCGAGCACGGTCCTGCCGTTGTGCGTGGCGGTGAGAGTCTGAATGAAATGCATGGGCACCAGTTGACCGGTGACACCGTCCTTGCGCAGGCCGGTCTCCATCGGATGGAATATCAGTATCTTCACGTCAGCCACGTCGCCCTGCAGCTGTGCGCGAATTTTCATAGGATCGGCCATCTCGTAATTCCCTGTCCTGTTTCGGCCCTCAGGCGCCGCAGCCGCCGATCGTGACCTTGACTTCACGCATCGTGACGTAGAACTTGCTGCCTGCCTTGGCCACGATCCGTATTCTGGACGATTCGTTCATCTTTATCCGGGTGGCCACGAACGTTTCCGCCCCATTGGCAAACTCGAATACCGCGGTAAGCGGCTGCGGATTCTTGTCCACCAGGATGAAAATCGCCTGAGTGCCGGGTATCTGGCTGGCAATCTCCAGCGGAACAATGGCTCCATTCTCGGCAATTTCCGGTGCTTTCAGCACGATCTTGTCGCTGTCTTCCGTCGCGGTGACACCAATGCCTTTCAGCGCGTCTGCGACTGCCCTCGCATCGAATGCGGTCTTGTTCCACCCGCCGGCCAGCAGTTGCAGCGGCCGCAGCATCGCGGCAGCCATCGTCACCGCGACGGCGCGCAGCACAGACCTGCGCATCGTTCGTACTTTAATGCTTTCCATTGTTTGGCGTTTCACTGCGTGTACAGGTAATCGATGATCAGTTCGATTTCGTCGCTGCTCAGGATTCTGTGCTTGCCGAACGGCGGCATCACCGTGTTCGGATTGGTCTGCATCGGATCCCAGAGGCGGCCGCGCAGCTGCGCGCGGTCGGGAAACCTGGAGCGGATGGCCAGCAGAGGCGGGCCGATGTTCGCCAGCGTATTCGCCCTGGGATCCTCCGGAAACTTGTGACAGGCGAGGCAGTTGCCTTTGGCGACCTCGAAGGCGAGTTGCCTTCCCGCCGCGACATTCGGTGCTTCATCCGCCCCGGCCTGAGACATTGAATGAAGAAACGCGCTGCCGACGAGAAGAACAACAACCAACAGGGGATACGGGGCGCCGCAACCGTGCTCCACAGTCAATACCGATCCGGAGCGCGCCGGGCCTCGCAAACTCACGAGCCGCCGGTCCCGGCAACCCAGTGTCCGGATTTTCCACCGCGCTTTTCGCGCAGCCCGACGCCTTCGATGCGCATGCCCCGGTCCACGGCCTTGCACATGTCGTAGACTGTGAGCAGTCCGACGCTGACCGCCGTGAGCGCCTCCATTTCCACACCCGTGCGCCCGACAGTCTCGGCAACCGCGATGCATTCCACGGAATTCTCGTCGCGATGCACTTCGAAGTCGACGCTCACCTTGGTAAGCGCGATCGGGTGACATAGCGGGATCAACTCCGCCGTGCGCTTCGAACCCTGGATCGCGGCGATCCGTGCTACGCCGAGGACATCGCCCTTGGCCGCGTCGCCTTCGACGATTCTCCGAAGTGTTTCAGCACGCATGAAAATCTTTCCGGTGGCGATCGCGACTCTGCGTGTTTCCTGCTTTTGCGCAACGTCGACCATGTGTGCCTGACCGCGGGAATCGAAATGAGTAAGTTCGCCCAAGCTTGAATCCGTCTGCTTCGTCTGCGGCCGTCGCGCGGCCGAGGAACTTGATGAAAGGTGGCGCTATCATAGCACCATGAAATTTCGCTCAGTGATCGCTGTCGTCCTGCTGGTTCCCGCACTCGGCCTCGCCGACGAATTGCCCGACTTGGGCGATGTTTCGCAAGGCGCGCTGTCCCCTGCGCAGGAGCGCAAGCTCGGCGAGGGCATCATGAGCCAGATCCGCGCCAGCCCGGCGTACGTCGATGATCCCGAAATTAACGACTATCTGAACGCCGTTGGCTACCGGCTGATCGGCAGCAGTCCGGACCCGGCCGGTCCGTTCGAGTTCTTCGGAATCGCCGACAACTCCGTCAACGCATTTGCCTTGCCGGGTGGATTCGTCGGCGTGCACTCGGGCTTGTTGCTCAGCGCGCAGAGCGAATCCGAACTCGCCAGCGTGCTCTCGCATGAAATCGCGCACGTCACGCAGCGCCACCTTGCCCGCATGGTCGCGGCACAGCAGCGCGCCGGACTCGCGTCGATGGCGGCGCTCGCGGTGGCGATCCTCGCGGCTCGCTCGAATCCCGAGGTCTCCGCGGCGGCGATCACGGCGGCGCAGGCCGGCACGATCCAGTCGGCGCTCAACTTCACCCGTGAACATGAACGCGAGGCTGACCGCATCGGTTTACAGATCATGGAGAAGTCCGGCTTCGACGTGCACGCAATGCCGGTGTTCTTCGAGCGCCTGCAGAAGGCCACGCGCGTATATGAAACCGGCGCGCCTGCCTATCTGCGCACGCATCCGCTGACTTTCGAGCGCATTGCGGACGTGCAGAGCCGCATTCAGGACGTCCCATTCAGGCAGGTGCCCGACAGCCTGGAATTTCACCTGGTGCGCGCCCGGCTATCGGCGCTTGAGGGCAATCCGCGCGTGGCGGCCACGAACTTCGACAATATGCTGTCCGGCCGAAAATTCACCAGCGAGGCGGCGGCGCGCTACGGCCTGGTCGTGGCGCTGTTGCGTGCGGGCGATTTCCCGCGCGCGAGAAAGGAGGTCGCCGTGTTGCAGAGCCTCAAGGCGAAAAGTCCCATGGTCGACGCCTTGACCGCGCAAACCCTCATCGGCAGCGGCGAGATCGAGAAGGGGCTGGCAACCTATCGCGACGGGCTGCTTGCCCACCCCAGCCGCCGTGCGCTGGTTTACGGTTACGCCAGCGCCTTGCTCGACGCCACGCGCGCCGCGGAAGCGGTTGACTTCCTTGCGGGCAGGCTGGAGACCCGGTTCCCTGACGCGCGCCTTTACGAGATGCAATCGCGCGGCTACACCGCGTTGGGAAAGCGCTTGCTGCAGCACCGCGCGCAGGCCGAGGCCTATGTGCTGCGCGGAAACCTGCCCGCCGCAATCGAACAACTGCAACTCGCGCAGCGCGCCGGCGACGGCGACTTCTATCAGAAATCCAGCGTCGAGGCGCGACTGAAGGAACTGATGGCGATTGACATGGAAAGCCGACGCCGTCCCTGAGGCGCGGTTTTTCGGGGTGCCATCCGGGGCCGGTCTAGCGCCCTATTTATTCCCCGCAATCGTCCGCGGCTCGGGTCCCCGCCTTGAATTTACTCAAAAATCTCGCCTTATGGCGTTGAATTTCCTATCATATCGACGTTCGCCCGCTTGGCTGCGAGGGGTGCCGGCACAGCGATCATGGAAAAGATTGGCAAATACGAAATCATCAAGGAACTTGGCAAGGGCGCGACCAGTGCGGTTTATCTGGCCAACGACGCATTTGCCAATCGCCAGGTCGCGATCAAGCTGGTGCGCGCGGATGCCCTCGGTGACAAGGACCACGGCAAGCGCTTTCACAAGCTGTTTCTGACCGAGGCATCGCTCGCCGGGAAGCTTTCCCATCCCCACATCGTTGCCATCTTCGATGCGGTCGCGGACGACCAGGGAAGCTATCTGGTGATGGAATACGTCGAGGGCGGCACCCTCGAACCTTTCACCCAGCCCCAGTCCCTGCTGCCCGTCAGCCGCGTGATCGAGATCATTTTCAAGTCCTGCAAGGCGCTCGATTACGCGCATCGCCACGGCATCATTCACCGCGATATCAAGCCGGCGAACATTCTGCTCACCGGCGATACCGACATCAAGATATCCGACTTCGGCGCCGCGCTCACGATCGCCGCGGAAACCACGCAGGTGTCTGGAATCGGGTCCCCTGCATACATGTCGCCGGAGCAACTGCAGGAATTTGCGCTCAATCACCAGACCGACATCTTTTCGCTGGGCGTGGTGATGTACCAAATGCTCACCGGGGCGCTGCCGTTCAAGGCCACCAACAACTACAGCATGGTCTATCAGATCATTCACGTCGATGTACTGCCGCCCAGCATGTTGCGCCCGGAGATCCCGGCCGCCGTCGACGCCATCGTGCGGCGCGCGCTGGAGAAGGAGATCGCCAAGCGATTCCGGACTTGGGAAGAATTTGCCCAGGCGCTCGCCGACACCTTCAACAACCTGCAGAAACCAGAGGAAATTGTCCCGGAGACCGAAAAGTTCAATACTCTGCGCCGGCTCGAATTCTTCAGGACTTTTAACGACGTCGATCTGTGGCAGGTGTTGCGGATCTCCAACTGGGCGCGTTATTCCGCCAACAGTTCGGTGATCAAGGAAGGCGATATCGGCACCGTGTTCTACGTCATCGCCGCCGGCGAGGTCAAGGTCACCAAGCAGGGCAAACTGCTCAACATCCTGCGTACGGGCGAATGCTTCGGGGAAATGGCCTATCTCGGCAAGCGCCTGTTTCAGCGCACCGCGAGCGTTACTTCGGTCAACGACATCACTATCATCGAGGTCGGTGCCGATTCGCTGGCACAGGCGACCGAGAGCTGCAAGCACGCCTTCAATGCGGCATTCCTCGAGCTTCTGGTGGGAAGGCTGGAAGCGGCAAATACTCGTTTGTCGCAACTGCTGCTCGACCGCAACATCAGCGTCTTCTGAGGATTACGGCAAGGCGGTATCATTCCAGGCGTTTCCGCCGTTTCCCCCGCATGAGCAACTTTGCCGCCATCGATCCGCTGCGCTTGCAGGACATGAAACAGCACGGCGATGTCGTGCTGGTGGATGTGCGCACCGACCAGGAGGTCAGCCGCGGCGTCATTCCCGGCGCGCGGCACATCCCGTTGCATCTCCTGCCCGCCCGGTTCGAGGAGATCGACCGCGCGCGCGCGGTAGTGTTCTACTGCCAGTCGGGAGCGCGTTCCGCGCAGGCAAGTGTTTTTTTGAGCGGCAAGGGGTGGCCGGAAGTCTATAACCTGACGGGCGGCATGAGTGCATGGGTCGGCAAGGGTATGCTGGTTGCCGCGCCTGGTTGAACGGCAGAAACGACGATGCAGGGGCCCGGGATGGAAACCGAAATTCACTTCGATCGCGAACTGGACGCGCGCGGCCTTAACTGCCCGCTGCCGATCCTGCGCACCAAGAAATCGCTCAACGACATGAATTCCGGCCAGGTGCTGAAGGTTCTCGCCACCGACCCGGGTTCGGTGCGCGATTTCCAGGCGTTCTCGAAGCAGACCGGAAACCAGTTGCTGTCCTCGACCGAGACCGGCGGCCTGTTCCTGTTCTTTATGCGCAAGAAGTGAGTAACCCGTGATGCCGGATATCGACCGCCTGATCATCGGATTCGACCGCGCGCTGCGCACCTTGTGCGCGCCCGCCGTTTCGCTGCGGCCGGCTCCCGGAGAGAATCTGCCGAATCCGGAGTTGAGCGCGGCGGAAAAGCGCCATGCTGCGGCGCTGATGCGGGTGAACCACAGCGGCGAAGTATGCGCGCAGGCACTGTATCAGGGACAGGCGCTGACCGCGCGCGACGATGCCGCCAGGAAAACCCTCGAACGCGCGGCGGCGGAAGAGACCGAGCACCTGGCCTGGACCGCGCAGCGCATCGACGAGCTGGGTGGGCGGGTGAGCGTCCTCAACCCGTTTTTCTTCGCCGGTGCGTTCGCAATCGGCGCGCTTTCGGGCTTGCTCGGAGACAAGTGGAACATGGGATTCCTGGCCGAGACCGAGCGCCAGGTTGAAGGCCATCTGGACGGCCATCTCGAGCAGTTGCCGGCCCGGGACGAAAAAAGCCGCGCCATCGTCGCGCAGATGAAGGAAGACGAGGCACGCCATGCCAACACGGCGCTGGCCCACGGTGCCGCGGAGCTGCCGGAGCCGGTCAAGCAGGCGATGCGGATCTCTTCGCGCCTGATGACCGTGTCGACCTACCGGGTTTGATCCCCGGTCTCAGACCTCGACGATCTCGAAATCGTGGGTGATCTCGGCGGTCCTGCCGAGCATGATCGAGGCCGAGCAATATTTCTCCGCCGAAAGATGAATGGCGCGCTCGACCTGTTCGCGCCGGACGTTGCGCCCACTGATCACGAAGTGAAAGTGGATGCGCGTGAACACCTTCGGATCCGAAGGGGCGCGCTCGGCGTCGACCTCCAGCACGCAATCGGTGATGTCCTGGCGCGCCTTCTTCAGGATCGTCACCACATCGTAAGCAGTACAACCACCGGTTCCTGCCAGCACCGCTTCCATCGGACGCGGCCCAAGATTGCGGCCTCCGCCCTCAGGCGCGCCATCCATCACCAACGCATGCCCGCTTTCGGTCTCACCCAGGAAAGCAACGTTCTCGATCCACTTCACCCTGACTTTCATCATCGTCCTCAACGCCGGTTGTAACCCGTTTGCGCCGTCGGCCCCTGCCACTGACGGCGGGACGCAGATGGTACCAGCCGAGGCCGAGACTGCACGCAAACGAGGGTGCCCGAGCAGATTATTCAGAGACGGAGGCGCAAATTCTGCCCAGAGTTACCGGAGGCCGATTTCTCAATAATTTACATGGGCTTAAGCAACGCGGGGTGTAATTTGCCCAAGCACCTCCTGTAAAATGCAACCCTTTTGAAACCTGACGGATCGGAACATGGCTGACAGCAACGTCGATCGCCGCAAGCGGCGCTTTCTTTTGGCCGCCACCAGCGTTGCCGGCGGAGTGGCAGGTGTCGCCGTCGCCGTGCCCTTCGTGGCGAGCATGAACCCAAGCGCGCGCGCAAGAGCAGCCGGCGCCCCGGTCGAAGTGGACCTTTCCAAGGTCGAGGCGGGAATGATGGTGACGGTAGAGTGGCGCGGCCAGCCGGTGTGGGTCGTCCACCGCACCAGGGAGATGATCGACAGCCTGCACCAGCTCGACAGTGTGGTGGCCGATCCAAAATCATCCATGCCGATGCAACCGGAATATGCAAAGAATGAAGCCCGCTCGATCAAGCCCGAGTATTTGGTGCTGGTGGGCATTTGCACTCACCTCGGGTGTTCGCCCTCACAGAAGCTTGCGCCCGGAGCCGAAAGCGGTCTGGGCAAGGAATGGCCGGGCGGATTCTTCTGCCCCTGTCACGGTTCCAAGTTCGATCTCGCCGGCCGCGTCTACAAGGGCGTGCCGGCCCCCACGAATCTCAAGGTTCCCCCCTATACCTACTTGAGCGACACGCGTCTGCTCATCGGTGAA
>DASYUW010000245.1:0-3028 GCA_036000845.1 Burkholderiales bacterium | reverse complement strand
GGGATACGACGGCCCGAAATGATCTGCGACCAGCCCGGCGATACATGCACCCGTCCCTAAGTAATTCGTCGAAGGCGCGCAAATCTTAGAACTGTACGGCGAGTTGCCCCACCAGTACGTATCCGCGTTCACGTTCCGCTGCACCGTGAAGAACATCCCGAACAGCAAAAACACCGGGATCAGAAATTTACCCAATCCGCTTATCCCAACCCGATCCGGCGCAGTCATAAAATTTGACTCTGAAAAATGAATCAAACCGCCCAGAGAATCGCGACCAACACAAGAAGTCCCACTCCCTTCGGATTGAAGGGCTAGTCATGCGCCGTTCAGCGATTGTCTTCCAGCCGGATCTGTCTGGTACTTAGTGTAGAAGAGAAATTGCGTATGCACCCATCATACGAATGAATAAAGATGCGCAACGATCTGACATATGTCAAATCTATCAAAGTGATAGATTTTCGATTTCTTCTTGGTTTCAGCGAGTTGAATTCGGCTCTTCGACTGTCACACTAAAAGAACGGCGATCGACGATGCAGAATTGCTCATTCGATTCGTATCGCCACTGCTGCCTGGATGCCCTCCTGTGGACACTCGTTAAGCGCTTGATTAATATGCCTGTGACACTCGGGTGAAAGCGGTGTGACGGTTTATTAATTGCGCTGTCATGTCTCGCACTTACAGTCCATGCGCTTGAGCAAAAGGGCCTGGATAACAAGAAGGGGCGGCTGCCCCGTAACTGAGGGGGTCGAGCCTGTGTGTGTGCCGCGGCAGTCCGTGGTTTCCCAAGTGCGCGTGCGTTCCCGGGGATTTACGCTCCTCGAACTGCTGGTGGTGATGGTCATCATCGGCCTGCTGGCGGGCTACGTGGGGCCGCGCTACTTCGCGCAGATCGGCAAGTCGGAAGTGAAGACCACAAGGGCGCAGATCGATGCCTTCGACAAGGCGCTCGACCAGTACCGGCTCGACACCGGGCACTACCCGGGCACGGAGCAGGGGCTGGCCGCATTGAATGCCCGGCCTGAAAATGAACCGAAGTGGGCCGGACCCTATCTCAAGAAGGCGGTACCCGACGATCCCTGGGGCAACAAGTACGTCTACCGCTTGCCCGGCGAGCACGGGGAGTACGATCTGTTTTCCTACGGCAAGGACGGCAAGCTCGGCGGCACGGACGAGGCGGCGGATATTACGAATTGGTGACCCGAAAACCGTGAATGGTGAATGCGTGAATGGTGAAGGGGTAAAGCAGCCGACGAGGGTCAGGATGGTTGGCCATGCAGGCATCCACCAGCTTCCGCCGCTGGCCGGGAGCATCCGGTGAACGCGGTGAATGAAATGCGGGTGCCCGTTGGCGCCGTGCTCAGCGCAGCCGATCTGGCGCGGGCGCGGCAGGAGGCCGAGCGCAGCCGGCGCAAACTGATCGAAGTGCTGGAGGAGCAGCTTGCGCTGGGCGCGGAGGAGTTCGTCCGCGCGCTGGGCGAGGTGTTGCGCCTGCCGGTGCTGCCGATGCGGCGCCTGCACGAGCTGGCGCCGGCCTTCGAGGTGCTGCCCTTCAGCGAAGTTTCGCAACGCGAGTGCGTGGCGCTGCGCGACGAGGCCGGCGCGCTGCTGGTGGCGATCGGCGACCCGTTCGCGCTCGACTTGCAGGCCTGGGTGCAGGAGCGCGTCGGCGCGCCCTTCAGTTTGCGCCTTGCGCACCGCAACGACATCGGCGCGTATCTGGCCCGCGTGGAAGAGGGCATGCGGGCGATGGACGAGCTGCTGCCCGCGCCAGCCGACCCGCAGGGCGGCGGCGGGCGCGTCGAGGCGCTGTCGCTCAAGGCGATCAGCGAGCACTCCAGCCAGGTGGTGCGGGTGGTCAACTCGACCCTGTACGACGCGCTCAAGAGCGGCGCAAGCGACGTGCACCTGGAATCCACCGGCGCCGGGCTGGCGATCAAGTACCGCATCGACGGGGTGCTCACGGCGGTGGGCACTGTGGCGGGGGCGGAAATGGCCGAGCGCATCGTTTCGCGGGTGAAGGTGATGGCCGAACTCGACATCGCCGAGCGCCGCGTGCCGCAGGACGGCCGCTTCAAGGTCTCGGCCAAGGGCCGGGAAGTGGATTTGCGTGTTTCCATCATGCCCTCGATCTACGGCGAGGACGCGGTGCTGCGCATTCTCGACAAGCAGGCGCTTGCCGACGAGTTCAAGGGCTTGCGTCTGGACGTTTTGGGCTTTGATGCGGGCACGGTGGCGTGGTTGCGCAAACTGGCCAACGAACCCTACGGCATGCTGCTCGTGACCGGGCCCACCGGCAGCGGCAAGACCACCACGCTCTACGCCATCCTGTCCGAGATCCACCACGGCCACGACAAGATCATCACCATCGAGGACCCGGTGGAGTACCAGCTTGCCGGCATCCTGCAAATCCCGGTGAACGAGAAGAAGGGGCTCACTTTCGTGCGCGGCCTGCGCTCCATCCTGCGCCACGATCCGGACAAGATCATGGTGGGCGAGATCCGCGACCCCGAGACCGCGCAGATCGCCATCCAGTCCGCGCTCACCGGGCACCTGGTGTTCACCACGGTGCACGCCAACAACGTGTTCGACGTGATCGGCCGCTTCCTGCACATGGGCTTGGACCCCTACAGCTTCGTCGCCGCGCTCAACGGGGTCATGGCCCAGCGCCTGGTGCGGGTCAACTGCCCGCATTGCAGCGTCGAGGAGCGCCCGGCTGCGCAGGCGCTCGCCGACTCCGGGCTGAGCGAGGCGGCCGTGCGCGGCTTTCGCTTCAGGGCCGGCCGCGGCTGCGGGCAGTGCCGCGGCTCCGGTTATCGCGGCCGCAAGGCGATCGCGGAGACCATGCTGCTCAACGACGAGCTGCGCGAACTGATCGTCAGCCGCCAGCCGATTCGCCTCCTCAAGGAAGCAACCCGCAAGCTCGGCACCCGCGACCTGCGCGAAGCCGCATTGGACCTGGTGCGGACCGGCGAAACCACGTTGTCGGAGATCAATCGTGTCACTTTCGTGGCGTGAACGCGTGCGCATC
>DASYUW010000244.1:0-4533 GCA_036000845.1 Burkholderiales bacterium | reverse complement strand
CTCGGCGGCACGCCGGTCCTGACCGACGAATGGGGAATCGATGCGGTCTATTCCGCCAGCCAGAAGTGCCTGTCCTGCACGCCGGGGCTGTCGCCGATCAGTTTCAGCGACCGCGTGGTCGAGATGGTGAAGAACCGCAAGGAAAAGGTGCATAGCTGGTTCATGGACATGAACCTTCTGCTCGGCTACTGGGGCGCGACCAATCGCACCTATCATCACACCGCACCGACCAATTCGCTGTACGCGCTGCACGAAGCACTGCTGATGTTGCGCGAGGAAGGCCTGGAGAACGCATGGGCGCGCCACCAGCGCAATCACAAGGCTCTCAAGGCCGGCCTCGAGACGCTGGGATTGAATTACCTGGTCGAAGAACCCTACCGCCTGCCGCAGATGAACGCGGTGACGGTGCTGCCGGGAGTGGACGAAAAGGAAGTGCGCCGTCGGCTGCTGCTGGATTACAACCTGGAGATCGGCGCCGGTCTGGGCGATCTCGCCGGCAAGATCTGGCGTTTCGGCATCATGGGGTACTCCTGCAAGATGGAGAACGTGATGCTGTCACTGTGCGCACTGGAAACAGTGTTTGCGGATCTCGGTCTGAAAGTGGAGTTCGGCGCCGCCGAGGCTGCCGCCTACCACGCCTATGCAGCCCTTCCGAACAAAGTGCAGTCAGTACGTGCCGTCGCCGCGTAGACAGCAGCAAACTCAAGCAAGGTCAAAATCTCACCACGAAGACGCGAAGAACACGAAGAAAAACAACATCGGAAGATAAATCCAAGGCTGCATGCCTCAACACCAAATCACCGCGGAAACCCGGGACCCAAAGCACTCTTCCCACTATATGTCTTGGTGATTTGCTGTTTGATTTCTTCGTGTTCCTTTGTGTTCTTCGTGCCTTCGTGGTGAGCCTTTCAGAATTGGTTTTCCTTCCTCGTTAGAACGTTCCCGAAGGCGCTACGATTCCAGTGCCGCCAGCCGGGCGATCGCGTCCGACTCGATCACGCCGGCGGGGACGTCGTGATTGGCCACGTGCACCATCGCCGCGGCTACGGTTTCGGCAAGAATCGGGCGGTACTTGCGCAGTCCGCCGATCAACAAGGGTGCAATCAACTTCCCGACTGCAATACTGATTTTCTCCCCGGCCCGGCTCTCGGCACGCGGACCCAGTAAAAGCGAGGGCCTGAAGAAGTACGCTGCCGGCAAACCGACTGCGGCGATCGCTTGCTCCACCTCGCCTTTCACGCGGTTGTAGAACACCGCAGACTTCGGATCGGCGCCAAGCGCCGATACCATCAGGAATTTGCCGGCGCCAACCGCTTTGGCAAGCTGCGCCAGCGCCAGCGGATAGTCGTAATCGACGCGCCGGAACGCCTCCTTGGAACCGGCTTGCCTTATCGTGGTGCCGAGGCAGCAGAAAACATCGTCTGGCGCAATACCCTGCACACTAACGTCCAGACGTGCGAAATCCACGATGCGCTGGGTGAGTTTCGGGTCACTGACCGGCGACTCGTGACGCACCAGCATTTCCACCTGCGAGTACGAAGGGTGTGCCAGCAAGCGCCTCAGGACGTAGCCGCCGACCAGGCCGGTCGCACCGGCTATTAGCGCGCTCTTCTTCCGGGTATCGGCCAACGCCGTATCAACCCGAACGCTGTAGCACGCTTTGTGTGGCGCGCTGAAACCGCTCCGCGGCCAACTCGCCCAGGGTGTCTTTCTCGTTCCGCGAACGCAGCGCCAGATCGAGCACCTTGAGACGCTGGAGCGGCTCGGGGTGTCCGGCTAGCGCCGTATCGGCGCCATAACGATCGCGGCTCACCGCCTCGAAGCGCTGCATCACCGCCACCAGTCCCCAGGCTTCGTAGCCCGCCCGCCAGGCGAGGATCGCGCCGTCGGTGTCGGCCTCGAACTCTTCCGACTTTGACAGGCCGGCTCTCGTTTCCGGCGAGTTCATTTGTTCAATCGAGCACTGCATCACCTTGCCCATTTCCTGAAACAATTCCCGCGATGCCGCGTTGGTCTGGCCAATCCGTTCTTCGGCGCGCCGTACCGAGACCTCGAGATCCTTGTTCAGGCGGCGCGCGCGAAGCTGGCTGCATCTCTGGCGGCGACTCCCAGTCGCCTGAGCGTTTCGCCTTCAGCCTGGTTCGGCGCACCAACCAGCAGTTCCTCTTCGGAGAAGCCGCGGATGCCCGTGTCATTTTTCCCGGCGTTCGAACGCGCGGACAGCGACGCAGGCGATTTCGACTTGGCGACATTGAGCCTCAGGTCTGCGAGCCTGACACAGCCCGTTGCATTTCCGGATTTTGCTTTCGCCCAACTGCCGTCGCGGCCGATGATTTGCACAGGCTGCCGTTTGACCAGGCTCGTTACGACTTTGCCTTGCGAACCGGGACGTTCAAGCAGATCGACTGCCTTCGCCGCATAGCCGGCGTCGGCGCCCTGCGCGGGCAGACAGAAGGTTGCAAACAGGATCAGGAGGGAAATTCGGCTTCCCATTTGCAACCCGGATTACTGGGTAGCGACGTGCAACCTCTTGGTGTATTGCTGGAAGCGCGTCGAATTCTGCGGCGCCTTGATGCCGTCCAGAGTGGTCAGACCTGGTGCGAGCCGGTCGAGGCGGACCTGCGGCAGCGGGTGGGTCTTGGTCAGCAGCGTCAGGAAATTATCCTTCGGATCGGCGCTGGCAAGCGTTGTCAACACCGCCGGCAATCCGTAGGGGTCGTAGCCGGCACGTGCGGACAATACCACTCCCATGCGGTCGGCCTCGAACTCGTCGGCCTTGTCGAGGCCGCGCGCGTAAAGCTCCTTGGTCGGTCCTGACAGTTTCTGCACCATTTCGGCATGCCGGCTTTCCGCGGTTGCGGCGGCCGCAGTGGCGCTCAGCAAATTCACCACCGCGGCTTTGCGCAATGCCTTGAGGTGATGCTTCTGCGTCACGTGCGCGACCTCGTGGCCGAGCACCCCGGCGAGTTCAGATTCGTTGCGCAACTGCTTCATCATGCCCTTGGTGACGATGATGTAGCCACCAGGCGCGGCAAAGGCGTTGATGTGATCCGAGTCATTGACGCCAAAATGCCAGGGAAGATCGGGACGCTCCGATTGCTGCGCAACCCACATGCCCACCGCGTTCACGTAACGCTGCAGGTCGGCGTCGTCGAGCAGCGGGCGGGCGCCCAGCAGCGTCTCGGCAACGCCGTCGCCGATCTCGATTTCCTCCGCCTGAGTGGGCTCCCGCAGATTGGTGAGTGTTTGTTTCAGGCCGCCCGATTCGTTGATGTTGCGCATGAACGCATCGGCCTGCTGCTGTGAACAGCCGCCCAGGACCAGCGCCGACAGCGCCAGGGAAACGAGAACGCAGCGTGCCGGGCTCATTTCTTCTCCTTCAACGGCTTGCCATCGGCGTCGAAATAGGCGATCTGGCGCGGCTCGAGTTTGCCCTGGGCGGCCAGTTGCTGCGCATCGGCCGCAGTTGCCGCAAAACCCTTCATCTTTGCCAGTTCCGCGGCGTTTGGCGCGGCCTTGGCAAGATCCTCTTCGGAGAAGCCGCGCACGCCGGTGGTGACCGTTGCGGTCGTCGTCGGCCGCGGGCGGTTGGCGATGCCGATCGCCGACAGCAGGTTGCCGCCGCCCTGGGGCTTCTGGTCGGGACTGCCCAGCCGCACCGACAGCATGCGCACCCAGCCCTGCTGCTTGTCCCTGGTCCTGACCTGCATCCACGCACCCTGACGGGTGACGATTTCAACCTGGGTTTTTTCGGGAAGCGTGACCACCGTTGCCGCGTCGAGGAAGGGCCTGTCCTTCAGCTCGGTAGGCTTGAGGGTGTAGCCGCTTTCCGCAGCGTATGCCGCGGGAAGGAACAAAACGAGTGCGGCGACCAGCCATGCCCGACAGTTCACGCGGATTTCCCCTCGTCCTTTCTCTTCGGCTCGAACAACTCGACCTCCTGCGCCCTGCCTTTCATTTTATAGAGTCCGCGCGGAATAAAGTCAAAAGCCTCGCCGCACAGCCGCATCGTATCCTCGGATACGAGAACGCGTGCCACGCCTTTGGTCGAACCCTCGATCCGGCTGGCGAGGTTCACGGTATCGCCGATTGCTGTGTATTCGCGCCGCTGCTCCGAGCCGATCAGGCCGACCACCGCCGGCCCGGAATGGATGCCGATGCCCACGTCGAAATCCTGGCCGGCTGCTCCAAGTTCTTTCTTGAACGCCTTGAGCGTGTCGGCCATGTCAAGCGCACAACCGACCGCGTGCTCGGCGTGCCTGGAGTCGTCCAGCGGCGCTCCCCAGATCGCCATGATGGCGTCGCCGATAAACTTGTCGAGCGCGCCGCCGTTGCGGAAAATGACATCGACTTGGCGGCTGAAGTATCGGTTCAGAAGGCTCACCACTTCCTGCGGGGAACGGTTTTCCGACAGAGTGGTGAAGCCGCGGATGTCCGAGAACAGCAGCGTCACCTGCCGGCTCTCGCCTTCGCGGGAGAGCCCGCCGTGCGCGATCAGTTCATTGACCACGTGGGGATTCACGAAGCGCGAGA
>DASYUW010000243.1:0-27235 GCA_036000845.1 Burkholderiales bacterium | reverse complement strand
CCGCCACAACAACAAGAAGACGGCTTCATGCGCACCATCGACGTCAGGATTCTCGACGCGCGCCTGCGCGATCAGCTTCCCGCTTATGCAACTGCCGGCTCCGCCGGGCTCGATCTGCGCGCCTGCATCGACGCGCCGATCGAGTTCAAGCCGGGGCAGACCGAGTTGATCCCCTCGGGCCTGGCGATCCATCTGGATGACCCCGGACTCGCCGCGGTCGTGCTGCCGCGCTCTGGACTCGGCCACAAACACGGCATCGTGCTCGGTAATCTGGTCGGCCTGATCGATTCCGACTATCAGGGCCAGATATTCGTTTCAGTGTGGAATCGTGGATCGAGCGTCTTTACTCTCAACCCGATGGAGCGCATCGCACAACTGGTTGTGGTGCCGGTGGTGCAGGTGGGTTTCAATTTCGTCGAACAGTTCGCAGAGAGCTCGCGCGGAGCCGGGGGTTTCGGCAGTACCGGAAAGCACTGACCGCTGTTGCGACCAGTGCAAGAAAAAAGCCGGCCTGTGCCGGCTTTTTTCCCTTCTGGCTAACGGCAAACGTGTGCCACGGTGCTCCCGCTCAGTTCGTGGTCGGGAACACCGGCAGTTCGTTGCCCTTGTTCAACTTCGGATCGGGAATTTCTCCCGCCGCAATGCGGCGCTTCTCCTCCCAGCGCAGGAAAGTGATCACGCTGAGAATCTCTTCCTGGGACATGGTCGTTCCGAAGGCTCCCATCGTGCCTCCCAGCGACCTGGGAACGCCGACCGCGATCGTGACGTAAATTTCGGAGTTGGTGTTACCGGTGTACCTGAAGACACCGCAGCTCAGGCAGGGGCCCTTGCCGCCGTGGCCATCGCCGCCGTGACAGAACGAGCAGCGCTGCGCGTACTTGGCCCTGCCCTGCTGCACGATTTCCATGTCGTTGGTCGGCACTTCCATATCGTTTTCATTGGCCTTGTGCTGTGCAGCCGCGGGTTGAACTGCGGTCCCCAGGCCAAGCGCAAGCGCCACTGCAGCCAACGCGGCCCACTGCCCGAGAAACGCCTTGAGTTTCGAACCAACCATATCAAACTATCCTCCCTGAAAATTGCTTATGAAAACGGCGGGTAAAACGGCACGGCATAGCTCTCGACGATCTGTTTCATCCTGCCGCTGGAAAGCAGTTCTGCGATGCCGTCGTTGATAAACTCCATCAGCGCCTTGTCCTGTTTGCGCACCACGAAATTCAGGTTCCAGCGCTGTTCGGCTTCCGGCACGTAACCTTCGACCATGCGGAACTTGACATCCGGATACTCGCGACGCGCCACCGCGATCGCAGTGGCCCACACCAGGCTCGCGTCGAGTTCGCCCTTGGCCATGCTCTGCATGATGCGGCGATTGTCCAGGAACAATTCCCTTGGTATCCCGTTGGTAAACAGGTAGTCGTCAATGGGCGTGGACATGGGTACGCCGACCTTGATGTTTGCCTTCTTCAGTTCGGAAACGCTCTTCATGCCCGCTGCCTTGCCCTGCACCACCAGTATGTAGCCCAGACCCAGGTAGGGTTTGGTGAAGGCCAGTTGCCCCATGAGCATATCATCGTCGCCGCTGTCGGAAAGCCCGAGAAACACGTCACAGCGCTTCTTCAGGATCGAATTGCGGAACGCCCTCGACGTGCCGCCGCGCGTGCCCGTATCGGCCCAGTACATCTCCAGCGACATGCCGCCGCGCCTGGCGATCTCGCGAATGATCTCGATGTCGAAACCCGGCGGGTCGGCATTTTGCGCCGCGTAAGGGAAATTGTACGGGTCGGCACAGGCAATCAGTTTGCCCTTGGCCTTGGAGCGTTCGAGGGTGTCGGCAATTTCATCGGGATCGGCCACCTGTGCACGGGCCGCGACTGCGGCCAGGATCAACAGCAGGGCGAGCCCTGATAGTGTCAGCAACTTACGCACTTTGAACTCCTTGATAGTCTGTCAGGTCGTTCCCATTTGTCATTGCCTTAACGCTCTCGAGGCTTTGTCGGTTTACCCCGATGTCGGGGCGCAACGGTCTTCGCCGTTTCTCAACAAAAAATAAGGGGGGCAGTTCCTTTGCCCCCCTTCAGTACTGCTGTCAGTGCAAATTATTTGGTTCGGCGCTCCCTGCGCGATGTCACTCGACAGTGAACACCATCAGGCCGCCGCCCTTCTGATTTTTCTTGAGATACTCGCCGTAGAACAGGGGCCAGATGCCGCCGCCGCCCGCACCGTAGACGATGGCAACGTACTGCTTGCCATCCGGTCCGGTGAAGGAAGTCGGATTGCCATGTACTCCGGAACCGACCTGGAACGACCACAGGTGTTCGCCGGTTTCGTCGTTCACCGCGTTGAAGTAACCTTCCGGATCACCGTAGAACACCAGGCCGCCGGCTGTGGCCAAGGTACCGCTGGTGGCCGGATAGCTCTGGGACTTGGCCCAAACCAGCTTCCCGGTCGCGGCATCAAAGCCCTTGATCATGCCCGCGCCTGCGTTGAAGGTGATGACCTTCGCGCCCAGGTACCACTCGCCGCGCTTCCACTCCATCTTCTTGGCCTGGAGATCCATCGCGAAGTCGTACACCGGCACATAGACCATCTTGGTGCGGTGGCTGTAAGCCATCGGGTGCCATTCCTTGCCGCCGTCGAGAGACGGAGCGATATCGGTGGTCACCTTGTCGTACACCACATCCTTTTCAGGATAGTTGTAGATCGGCTTGCAGTTGTTCGACGGGTTGATCGGCTGCTTGACCCAGTTCACGCGCTGCAACGCGGTGACCCACACGCACTTGTGCTCGTTGCCGGCCTTGCCCCTCGCCGTGTTGACGCGGTCGATACCGTACAGGTGACCGTTGCGTGAGCCATGGAGCCACAGCTTCTTGCCGCCGACATCGACCAGGATCATCTCGTTCACGCCGTCGTAATCGTACGGATCATTGGGCGTGTAGTTGAAATAACTCCTGATCTTGCCGGTGTCGGGGTCGAGCACCAGGTTGCTGTTGGTGAACAGGTTGTCACCAAGACGCACGTGGCGGTCGAAGTCGGGACCAGGGTTGCCAACCGGCCAGAACAGCGTGTTGGTTTCCTTGTCGTAAGCACCGGTAATCCAGGTGGAACCGCCACCATACTTCCAGGATTCGCCGGCCCAGGTATCGTTGCCGGGCTCGCCTGGTCCAGGAATGGTGTAGGTCTTCCACACCGGAGCACCAGTGTCGGCGTCGATTGCCGCAAGCCAGCCGCGCACGCCGTACTCGGCACCGGCAGTACCGAAGATGATTTTGCCGCGCAGCGCCATCGGCATGATGGTAAAGGTCTCGGCGTAGGTGTAGTCACCCATCTTCTTGTCCCAGACCACTTTGCCGGTTGTGTTGTCGAGCGCAACGATGTGAGCGTCGAGCGTGGCCAGATAGACCTTGTTCTTGTAGACGGCCACACCGCGGTTCACCACGTCACAGCACAGTTTCGGGAACACGTCGCCCGGCAGTTCGCGTTCGTATTTCCACTGCGTTTTGCCGCTGACGGCGTCGACTGCAATGACCTTGTTGAAGGAAGTGGTGACATAGATCATCCCGTTCACCGCGACTGCCTGGCTGTCTTGCCCTTCCAGAACACCGAACGACAGGTTCCAGGCGGGTCTCAGCTTCTTGACGTTGTCCCGATTGACCTGGGACAGCGGGCTGTAGCGGGTGGTTTGATAGTCACGACCGTAGTGGAGCCAGTTCTGCGCGTCCTTATCGGCATTCAGGAGCATGTCGTCCGTGACATAGTTGGGATAGAGCTTGGACTCAAGCACATCCACACCTTGCGCGGAGACTACTCCGGAAGCACCGAACGCCGCGAATGCAGCGAGGGACACCGCAGCACGTTTGAAGTGCAACGATTGCTTCACCATTTTATTGAAAACCTCCCGAAGAAGTGCGTAGCACCCTGGAGCGAAATGCGGCGCCACGCTTTGGTTTTGATTTACAACTTGGTTGCGCAAAGCAAGACTGAACCAACCTTGAAAACTGAAGAATCAGACAAGCTTCACAGCAGTTCAAAAATAAGAGCAAGCCCTAGGTGTTGTCAATACATTTCTACCCGGAAGCCGCGACCGGACTGGGTTTCCGGTTTATTGCACCGCACAAATCACCGCGTGCGCATTGCACCTCCTGCGTCGCGACGCTGCAAGCGAACGATGCCCTGTGCTTGCCAGCGCGTCCGCAGACCGCCGCAGCCTCCGTGGCGGGCCGCCATCCATCTGCAAACGCGCCCTGTGCAGGCGCGGCATCGCCATGCCACCCCGGCCCGCTGGGCTGGACGAAATCCCGGATGAACGGTCAAACTCGACGTCCCTGTGCACCCAATTCTTGTTTCACCTGTCGAAATTGCGATGAATTCCGTGAAATGCTCGCTATATCCCGCAGTGCTGATCGCCGTGTTCATTGGTTTCACGGGAACCGCGCCGGCCGACCCGCTCCTGACCTATCCGCTGCGGATCAAGAATCACGAAATCCGTTCCGAAGTCGCGAACACTGAAGATAGCCGGCGCCGCGGTCTGATGTTTCGCGAACGACTCGGCGAGGACAGCGGGATGGTGTTCAGTTACCCGGAAGCCGGCGTCAACGCGATGTGGATGAAGAACACCCGGATTCCGCTGTCGGTCGCATTCATCGATCGCAACGGCGGAATTCTTAACATCGAGGACATGGAACCGTTCTCCGAGCAAGCGCACGCCTCGGCCGGCGAGGCGGCGTACGCGCTGGAGATGAACCGCGGCTGGTTCCGGAAACGCGGCATCAAAGCCGGCGACCGGGTCGAAGGCTTGCAACGCCTGCCGCCGCCGCAATGAAAAACGCCCGGGCGGTCCCAGGCGTTTTGATGGCATCCGCCGTGATTTCTACACGCCGATGTGCGACTGCGCCACCATGAAGAACAACATCGGAATCGACAGCATGGTATTGACCCGCGACGTGAGAAAGGCCACGCGGCGCGCCTTGTTCTTTTCCGCGTCGCTTGCCTGCACCAGGCCGAGAATCTTCTTCTGGTTGGGCCAGATCAGCGCCCACACGTTGATCAGCATGATGGTGCCGAGCCACGCACCCATGCCGATCTTCTCCCAACCGGCCTGGAAGGTGAATGCGGGAACGAAGTTGGCACCGAGCAGGGCTGCGCCGGCCAGCCAGGTCACCACCGCGGCCCAGCGGAAGTACAGCAGTGCGCGTGGGGCGACGTGCTTGGTGATTCCGGCCGCGGTATTGTCGGCTTGCGCGGCCTTCAATGCCGCCACCTGAACAAAGTTGAAGTAGTAAAGCAGACCGATCCACATGACACCGGCCAGGATGTGGATCCAGCGATAAATTCCCGGAAGCATTTCCATGGCTCAACCCCCGATCAGAGACTTGACGACGTAATACAGGATGACGGTGAGGATCAGTCCGGCGATCACCGTCCCCCAGAGCGAATCCAGCGGGTTCTTCATTGCTTGCTCCCCCTTTCGATGTAAGCGACACCGGCAGTGTAGGCGACGACCTGAACGGGAGCAACAGTCCGACGTCATGGGAGCCTAATCCCTTTCCAGGGGAGTGGCACCGGGACGCCGAGGATGGGGCCTGCGCAGCATCGCCGCGCTGTCAGGGACCGGAGTCAGCCGCGGATAACGGAAAAAAGGCGGTCGATAGTATACCGGTGCGGTCCTGAGCCAAGCTACCCGAATCGCCTCGGTCGCGCATGTGGAACCTGATCAGAGCCTCCCTAGCCTTGGCGCTCGGATTTCTCCACCACTACCACGATGGCCGTGGCGTCGTTGCGTCCCATGTACTGGACCTGATTCCTGACCGATCGCTGCACCAGCTCGTCGGCGACGGTCTGCACGTCGCTGCCCGCATCGAGCACTTCGCGCACGACCCGTTCGCCCAGTACCTCCCAGACGCCGTCGGTTGCCATGACGAAGACATCGCCGGGCATCAGCTCGCCGTCGGTGTAATCGACCACCAGATGCGTGTCGAGCCCGACTGCACGCTTCAACACATGACGCATGTCGCCGCGCTGCCAGGTATGGTCGATGGTCAGTTGCTTCAATACTCGCCCACGCTTGCGGTAGGCACGGGTATCGCCGACATGGGCGAGATAGTAGTAGTTGCCTTTGAACAGCATCATCGTAGCCGTGCTTACGACGCCTTCCAGCTCGGGATTGCGCGCGTTTTCCGCAGCCAGCCAGTCGTTGACCGATCGCAGGACCCTGTCGATCGTCGGCGCGATGTTCCAGCGCACCGGCGCGCCATAGAAGTCGCGCAGCAGGCTCCTCACCGTGGTTTCGGAAGCGAGGCGTCCGCCGCCGCTTCCGCTTACGCCGTCGGCGATTGCCACGGCTACGCCCCGAGTTTGCGCCTCCGGCTCTTCCCGCGCGGTAACGATGCCGTAGAAATCCTCGTTGCGCTTGCCCGGAACGGCGACGCTGGCGTGGCCGAACCGCAGTTGCAGCAACGGCTTGCCGAGGGTGATCCCGAGGCAAGCAGGACTCGTTGCGGCAGACTCTTCGGCAATCATTTGTCCCTCGGCGCCAGATGTCATTGGTGGTGATCGGCGCGCAACCGGGCGCCGTATCGATTCCTCAGGTATTGGTACGCGGGCGCATGTCGGCAGAACGGCCGGGTGTGGACGGCGTCAGCCCGCCCGCCTCGACCGCGGCGATGGCCTTCGCCTGGTTCATGTCCTCCGTGTACCCCGCGGCGTAAAGGCAACAGGCGAGTTGATTCACCAGCGGATGCGGCACCGGCACCCGCCCTGCGAGCGCCTGACTGATCCACTGCGCGGTAACCGCGGCTTCGATGCTCGCCGGCTGGCTCGGTATGTGTTTCGCAGGAACCAGTTCCTCTTCGAAGAGCACGCTCGCATCGCCCTGCCGGAACAACTGGATTTTCGGCCGCTGGCGGGGATTGGCGAAGGGCTCCCCCTCGGTGCTGCGCAACAACAGCGCGTCGAAGCCCGTCGCCGCGAGAAACGCCTCTGCCGCGGCGAGATGCGGCGCCTGGCCGGCGCTCACCACGCGCAAACCCGCGCCTTCGAACGGATCGAGCAGTTTGACCAGGTGGTGCGCGGGATTGCGCACACCAAGCCGGCTTCTAAGCGACAGCAGATTCGCAAGTCCCGGACTCAAGACCGCGGTAGGCACGAATGCCAGCAACTCATCGTCGAGCGACTTCTGCGCGTGCGCGAGCGACGCGCTCGGCAACACGCCGAGCTCGCGCAATATGTACACGCTCGCCACCCGTCCGCTGCCTTCCAGCGTGCCGTGCAATAGCACCGGGATGCCGATCCGCCGCAGCAACAGCACCAGCAGCGGCAACAGATTCGGCTCATGCCGGGCGCCGTTGTATGTCGCAAAGACCAGCGGCCTGAGGCTGGTAGCGGGCGGCTGCAGTGTGTACAGGCGTTCGGACGCGGCCCGGTAAAAGCCGAGAAGCTCCGCAGCGGGCCCGGTTTTGATTCGCAGCGCCACCAGGCACGCACCGAGTTCGAGATCGGGCACGCCGCCATCGAGCATTGCGGCGAAAAGGTCGTGAGCATCCTCCTCGGTCAAATCGCGCGCGCCGTCGCTGCTGTCGGTGAGTTTCCTGATGTAACGTGCAATGCTCATGGCTTCCCGTCAAAACCGCAGTAATTTCCGTCGGGTGCGCGGCACCATGCACGCGAACCCGCCAGCACTTTGTTGCCCACACCCAACGCAACCCCCGTGCCACCGATTCTTTCCGTGACGAAACAACGCGTTGATACGCGCGGCACACTGGACACCTCAAACGCTGGTGCGAAACCCGGTGCCCGCGCATCAACTTGGTGCAGCGTGCCTGCCCCTCCTGTCGCGGCACTGCCAGAATCCCGGATCCGCTGCACGCCGCAGCAACAGACTGGTCGCGCTCCCGCCAAAGCTGGACCGGCAAACGCGTAGGCCGCGCGCCGGCCTGGGCGCAGAGGTCGCCGGACACGCGAGGCTATAATGCAGGCCGATATCCTGTCGGTAATCCGCGTGCCAACACCCCGCCAGCCTTTTCGGCCTGCAGCGCTCCATGCTCGTCACCGACAACGACGCCTCGACGCTGTCGATGTGCGGACGCGAGGCTTGGTGCATGCGTGTCCCGGGCAGCTTGTGCGAATTTGCAACGGCCGGGGCATCGACCGCCATGACCGCCGACGGCTCAATGGACGTCCCGGTCCGGCGGCGCAGCGTGCGGAACTCTGCGGTGAGTCATCATTGCCGGCCACGCGAACCATGCAACGGCTGCCAGGGTATTCGCTTTGAATCTCGATACCGTTTCCGATCCCCTGTTGCGCTTCGCGCTGGCCGCAGGCCTGGCGGTGCTGGTGCTGTCGGCGCTCATGACGTTGCACATACTGCTGTTACGCTTGCAGCTGACGCTGCGCCAGCGCCGAGAAAACCGCTTCACCGCTCGCTGGCGGCCGCGGTTTCTGGAGAGCATGCAGGCCATCCCGCTGCGCCTGCCGCGAATCGCGCGTGCCAACTGGTTCACTTTCCTGTCGCTGTGGAACCAGTACCAGGAATCCGGGTCCGCAACCGCACGCCAGCGCCTCAAGACGCTGATCCTGCAACTGCGCATGGATGTGGCGGCGCGCAAGCTCCTGGCGCGCGGCAGCATCCGCGTGCGCCTCATGGCGGTGCTCACGCTCGGTCATCTGGGCGACCGCGAGTCCTGGGATAGGCTCCACGAGCTGTCGCAGTCACCGCACCCGTTGCTGTCACTGGCGGCGGCACGCGCCCTGTTCCTGATCGACGCTTCGGCAGCGCTGGCCTTGCTGTCACCGGATTTCACCGGACGCGGCGACTGGCCCCTGGCACGCATCGAGACCATGCTGGCTGAGGCCGGCGCGGACAAGCTCTCCGCCCAGCTCGCGGCCGCAGTGGATCTCACGCCGGCAGAGCGATTGCCGCGTCTGGTCGCGTTGCTGGCCGTGGCGCGATCCGATGACGCAATGCCCAGGATCCGCGAACTGCTGGAGATGAGCGATAAAGAGGAAGTCCTTACCGCATGCCTGAAATCCGTGCATGTGCCGCCCGATCGCGAACTGATCGCGCGTTTCGCGCACCACGCCAGCTGGCAGGTGCGCACCCAGGCGGCGCGCGCGCTATTGCCGGCCGCACGGCCGGGCGACGAGAAGCTGCTGGTGCAAATGCTGGCGGACCCGGTGTGGTGGGTGCGCTATCGCGCAGCGCAGTCGCTGGTGGCGTTGCCGTTTCTGTCCAATGACGACTTGTGGCGGTTGCGCTGGACGCTGGAAGACAAATTCGCGGTCAACATGCTCGACCAGGTCATGGCCGAAAGGAAGTCGCCGTGAACTGGCAAGCGACCGACCTGACGACCTGGGTAAGCGCGATGCAGTGGATGTTCCTGCTCTACTTCATCGGCGCCAATGGCGGTTACACCCTGCTCAACCTGCTGTCTCTCGCCGGCATCAGGCGCTACCTGGAAACGCGCGCACTGGACACGCTTCCCTATATTTACTCGGGATTTGAGCCACCGGTTTCGGTCCTGGTGCCGGCACGCAACGAGGAGGCGACCATCGCCGCCTCGGTGCGCTCGCTATTGCAGTTCGAGTATCCGGAGTTCGAGGTGGTGGTGATCAACGACGGCTCCACCGATGGCACGCTGGCCGCCCTTGCCCGCGAGTTCGCATTGGCGCCGTTTCCCGAGGCGTACTGGAAGCGGCTGCCAATCCAGCCCCTGCGCGGCATTTACCGTTCGGCCCTGCACCCCAATCTGCGCGTGCTGGACAAGGTCAACGGCGGCAAGGCTGACGCCCTGAATGCCGGCATCAACGCCGCGCGCTATCCGCTGTACTGCGCACTTGACGCCAACTCGATCCTGCAACCCGATTCGCTCAAACGCGTGGTGCAGCCGTTTCTGCAGGATCCGGCCACGGTGGCGTCCGGCGCGGCGGCGCGCATCGCCAACGGCTGCACGGTGAACGATGGCTTCATCGCCGAGGTCGATTTGCCCGGCCATCCGCTGGCGCTGATCCAGCTCATCGAGTATCTGCGCGCGTTCCTGTTCGGCCGGTTGGGATGGTCGCCGATGAACGCAGTGCTGATTCAGTCCGGCGCGTTCGGAGTCTTCAGAAAGGAAACGGTGGTGCGGGCCGGCGGTTATCGCTGCGATACCGTGGACGAAGACATGGAGCTGGTGGTGCGGTTGCACCGGCTCAACCGTTCGGCGGGACTGCCGTACCGGATCGCCCTTGTTCCCGATCCGATTCTCTGGACCGAAGTGCCGGAATCGCTGGCGGTACTCGCGAGACAGCGCGTGCGTTGGCAGCGCGGCATGTCGGAGTCGCTTTTCCTCAACGTCAGACTGCTGTTTCATCCGCGCGGCGGCGCGGCCGGTTGGGTGGCCTTTCCGTTCACGGCCCTGTTCGAATGGCTGGGACCGCTGCTGGAAGTGGCTGCCTATGTCCTGATGACGGCCGCATGGCTGGTCGGCCTGGTGTCCGCGCAGGCCTTCGTCGCCTTCATGCTGGTGGCAATCGGCATGGGTATCATGGTGTCGGTGAGCGCGCTGCTGCTCGACGAGCTCTCCTTTCACATCTACCGCAAACCGGGCCAGCTTGCCTGGTTGCTCGGCGCCGTGATCATGGAAAACTGCGGCTACCGGCAACTGGTCGCAGTGTGGCGATTGGCCGGTCTGGTGCGCTGGATGGGCGGGAGCACATCGCGTCGAGGCGAGATAATGGGCAGCGGCTCGCCGAAGCCACGCCCGCAACCGACGCCCGACACGACGGGCCAACGCCGGCCGTGATTTCCAACCTGCCATTGTTGCGAGCCAGTTTCAGGCGCGACCCGATGGCCGCGCTCGGCGTGGTAATCGCGCTGGTGATTCTGATCGAGTTGCAGATATTCGTGACCTACCGCCAGTTGCAGGAGGTAACCGACGATCTGCACCGGTGCCAGAGCACGCTGATCGCCATCGAGCATGCGATCGGAGGCGCATTTTTTGGCGTGGAGTTGTCCACCTGTCCCGAACCGGCCGATGTCGCCGCAGCGATCGGTCCGCTAGTCTGAAACGAGATCAGCCGGCCACCATGCAGATGCTGAACCTCAAACCTTACCTCCCTCGTCCGATTCTTGTCGTGCTTGCTGTGCTCGGAGTGCTGTTCGCGATCGATCTCTTTGCGCTCGAAGCGTATCGCCAGCTGGAGCAAGCGGCGGATGAGCTGCGCGCCCGCAGCGAGATGCTCGATTCCCTGCAGCCGCTGCCGGGAATCGTGCTGCAGATGCAATCCGGCATGCGCGGTTACCTGCTTACCGGCGACGAGACCTTTCTCGCTAGCTACCGCGCCGCCTCGGAAAGTTTCCCGGCCGCCGTCGCGCACGCGCTAGCGCTGGTCGGAGACGACCCGGCGCAGCGCGCCCGTCTGGAGGAAACCGCGCAACTTACCGAGGAGTGGCTGGCCACTTATCTGTCGCCGCTCGTGGTCAAACGCAGCGCCAGCGAGGGCGCCCACAGCACCATGGCGGCCGTCCTGAACACCGTAAGGGAAGGCAAGGGTGAGGCGCTCGGCGTCCGCATTGCCGTGGAAATCGAGGAGATACTGCGGGCCGAGGCGGCGCGCGTAGCGGCGGCGGAGGGCCGGATACAGGAAGAACTGGGACGTGTCGCACAGTGGATGCTGGCACGAGGAGCGGCGCTGCTGCTGGCGTTGGCGGCGCTCGCGCTGCTGCTCGGCCGCACGATCGAGCGGCTCGGAGGCCAAACCCGCGGCCGCGAGGAGGCCGAGCGCGCGGCGCGGCAGAGCGAAGCTGCACGGCGCGCGATGGACGACGCGTCCCCGTTGGGAATGTTCGTCGCCGATGTCTCCGGTTCCTGTACGCATGCCAATGCCGCATTTGCGCGCATTTCCGGATTGGTGCAATCGGCGCTGCACGGCCAGGGATGGCAGTCGGCGCTGCATCCGGATGACCGCGACCGTGTGTTGCCGGCCTGGAACCAGGCAATCGGCCAGCGCACAGGATTCGCCTCCGAACACCGGTTCCTGCATCGCAGCGGTCACGTTGTATGGGTGACGATGAAGGCAGCAAAGATGAGCGATGGCGACCAGTTGATCGGATTCCTGTGCACGGTGGAGGATGTGACCGAGCGGCGCGAGGCGGAAGAGGCGCTGTGCCAGAGCGAAGAGCGCCTGCATCTCGCCCTGGAAAGCTCCGGGCTGGCCCTGTTCGACTGGCACCTGCCTTCGGGCGAAATCTTCCTGAGCCAGCAATGGGGTTTGATCGCCGGCGACCGGCAGGAACCGCTCACGACCACCGCGCGGCGGTTTGCGGAGCTGGTGCACCCGGAAGACCGGGAGCGGTTGCGCGAAGCTACCATCGGCGCGTTCAAGGGAGCCAAGCCCTCCTTCCACGCCGAGTTCCGCATCCAGACCCGCGGCGGATCGTGGAAATGGGTTTACAGCCAGGGCCAGGTCACCGAGCGCGACAGCGTCGGCCGCGCGGTGCGGCTTACCGGCACCATCGGCGCCGACGAATAAGAGAGCGGCACCCCCTTGACCTTCCCACAATGGGAAGCTTCAGCACAGCGGCTCGTTCCGACTTTCTACCGGGAGATCCGCCGTGAAAATGCAACACTGCGCTGCGTCCCCGTTGGGCGTTGACGCATCAACACGGACACCATCGCCACGGCCGGCACTGCGCTCCGCCTTGAGAAAAAAATTAGTGCCGTTCGAAACCGCGTCCACACTTGCCCGCCGATCGCCGGAATCCCGTTAGGCCGCGCGGGCGGCAGGCGTCTGTTTCGAACGGCGTCGCGAAACCGGTGGATGCTCGGTTGCAGGTGCGGCCTTCAACCCGTTGAGGTATTGATCGACCAGCGCTTCGGCTTCCTTCGCCAACTGGAAAGAAACGGGGTTGAGTAGCCAGTTGTAGATCAGTCCGTCCATGTATGCATGCAGGCCGATCGCAGCGCGACGGACGTTTAGAGCTGCGGGCAACTGGCCTTTGCGCAGCGCATTCCGGAATGCCGACTCGAACATGCCGACGCCTTCGGCCGAGCATTCGAGGTGGCGGGAAACCGTACCGGCAATTTCCTCGGCATGCTCGCACTTGAAGCAAAAGATCTCGAACACCCGCCGGCACTGCACGTTCTCGGCAACGTGCCGGAGCATGTGCACGCAGACCGCGCGCACGTCGGCAATCGGATCGGCCGCCGCATCATCGGTGCTGCGCTCGACCATTTCCTCCATCGGCAGCGCGACGCGTTCAAACATCGCGTTGAGCACATCGCCCTTGTTTCTGAAGTGCCAGTAAATGGCGCCGCGAGTGACCCCGGTCGCGTCGGCGATATCGGCGAGGGAGGTGCGCGACACGCCCTTCTCCATGAACACCGTTTCGGCGGTATCCAGGATTCGGTTGCGGGTTTCCAGGGCTTCTTCCTTGGTTCTCCTGACCATATTTCCCCTTTCTCCGCATGCAGCCGGCCGCCGCGATCGGGTTCGAACTCGGAACCGCAATTGCTGTCCGCGGAAATGACAGCAAGATTGTACTTTACATACATTCTTGTATGTAAGTAAACTGCGCCGGTTTCCGTTAGCAAGGTCCTGAAGTCCGGCGCCCTGCTCCCCGGCGCCCCATCCGATCCCGGTAACGACAGCTGCGCGCGGCGCAAGCCGCTACGGGCCAGGCCGATGGGCTTTGGCGTGCCCGGATTCGGGCCGCCGACAACATTGAAAGGAAGCTTCAAGTGCAGACCAAATATTCGCCCGTTACCCGCGGCCTTGTTGGCGCCGCTGCGCTCGCGGTCTTGAGCGCTTGCCAGCAATCCCAGTCGAACCAGGCCCCAGGCGGCATGCCGCCGCCAGAGGTCAACGTGGTGGTCGTGCAGCTGCGCGACCTGCCCGCAACTTTTGAATATGTCGGCCAGATTGCGGGCGTCCGCGAAGTCGAGGTGCGCCCGCGCGTATCCGGCATCCTTGAGCGTTGGAATTACACCGAAGGCGCCGCGGTGAAAGCCGGCCAGAGCCTGTTCACCATAGACCCGGCGCCATTCCAGGCGGCGCTTGCACGCGCCGAGGCGCAGCTGGTCAGCGCTGAAGCGAGCTTTGCGCAGGCGGCACGCAACGCCGCCCGGCTGAAGCCGCTATACGAGGCCAAGGCAGTAAGCCAGAAGGACTATGACGACGCCGTGTCGGCGGAACAGGTCGCCAGCGCCAACGTGAAGGCCGCGCAGGCCGCGGTCACCGAGGCGAAACTGGATCTGTCCTACACCCGCGTCGAGGCGCCAATCAGCGGCATCACCAGCCGCGCCCTGCAGTCCGAGGGCTCGCTGTTGCAGGCGCAGCAGACACTGCTCACCACGATCTCGCAGATTGATCCGATCCACGTGATCTTCAGCTTCACCGAGGCCGAACACCTGAAGTTCGCCCGCGCCGTGTCAGAGGGGCGGCTCACGCTGCCCAAGGGCGGCAAGTTCGACGTGACGCTGAAGCTCGCCGACGGCTCCGAATACGCCCGCGCCGGCAAGGTCGACTTCACCGATGTGCGAGTCGACCCGAATACCGGCACCATCGAAGCGCGCGCGATCGTCAGCAATCCGCAGGGCTGGCTGCGCCCGGGTCAGTTCGCCCGCGTCCAGCTCGCCGGCGGCGTGCGCCCCGGCGCAATCGCGATTCCGCAGCGCGCCGTGCTTGAGGGTCCGGGCACCAAGATCGTGCTGACCGTCAATGCCCAGGGCATCGTCGAACCACGTCCCGTTCAGGTCGGCGACTGGTCCGGCGAGGACTGGGTCATCACCGGCGGCCTCAAGGCCGGCGATCAGGTGATCGTGGATGGCATCGTGAAGGCTCGCCCGGGCTCGCCGGTCAAGATCGCACAAGCGCCCGACGCGAACCCCGCCCAGCCCGGCCAGGCTCCGGCCGGACAAGCGCCCACCGCCAAACCCGACGCCGCCGTCGCTGCCAAACACTAAAGGGCCCACTCCATGTTTTCGCGTTTCTTCATCGACCGCCCGATCTTTGCGGCGGTCCTCTCGATATTTCTTGTGATCGCCGGTCTGGCATCGATGCGTACACTGCCGATCGCGCAATATCCGGAGATTGCCCCGCCGGTGGTGACCGTGCGCGCCGTCTATCCCGGCGCCTCCGCCGAGGTGCTCGAGCAGACCGTCGCTGCGCCGCTGGAGAACCAGATCAACGGCGTCGAGGACATGCTCTACATGGCCTCGAATTCCTCCTCCAACGGGGTGGTGGAAATCAACGTCACCTTCGAGATCGGCACTAACGTCGACCAGTCAGCGCTGAACGTCAATAACCGCGTCAAACAGGCTGAAGCCCGGTTGCCGCAGGAAGTGCGCCGCCAGGGCGTGACGGTGGAAAAAAATTCCTCGTCGTTCCTGCAGGTGCTGGCGTTCAATTCACCCGACGGCACCTTCGACGATCTGTACGTCAGCAACTTCGTGACCCTGAACGTGCTCGACACCATCAAGCGCATTCCGGGCACCACCAACGTTCAGATCTTCGGCGCCAAGGACTATGCGATGCGAATCTGGCTGCGCCCGGACCGCATGACCCAGCTCAAGCTCACCACCGGTGATCTGCTGCGGGTACTGAACGAACAGAACGCGCAGTTCGCCGCCGGCAAGATCGGCCAGGCGCCGACCGGCGGACCGCAGGAGATGGTGTACACCATCACCACCAAGGGCCGGCTCGCCGACGCACGCGAGTTCGAGAACATCATCGTCCGCTCGAATCCGGACGGCTCGGCGTTGCGCCTCAAGGACGTGGCGCGCGTGGAACTCGCTTCCAAGGACTACGACTTCATCGGCCGAGTCAACGGCAAGGAGTCCGCCCTGCTGGGCATTTTCCTGCAACCTGGCGCCAACGCACTCGATGTCGCCAAGGACGTCGAGCGGACCATGAAGGACCTGTCCAAACGCTTCCCGGTGGGGATGGAATACCAGATTGTGTACGACACCACCCGCTTTGTGGAAGTGTCGATCCGCGAAGTGGTAAAGACGCTTGCCGAGGCGATGGCGCTGGTATTTCTGGTGGTGTACCTGTTCCTGCAGAACTGGCGCGCCACCCTGATCCCGTTCGCCGCCGTGCCGGTGTCGTTGATCGGTACTTTCGGAGGCTTGTTTCTCCTGGGTTACTCGATCAATACGCTGACTTTGTTCGGAATGGTGCTGGCGATCGGCATCGTGGTGGACGACGCCATCGTGGTGCTGGAAAACGTCGAGCGCATCATGCACGAGGAGCACAAGAACGCGCGCGAAGCGGCGATCAAGGCCATGACCGAGGTCACTGGCCCGGTGATTGCCATCGTGCTGACGCTGTGCGCGGTGTTCGTGCCAATCGCCTTTCTGGGCGGGCTCACCGGTGAGCTCTATCGCCAGTTCGCGGTCACCATAGCAATCGCCGTGGTGCTCTCCGGGATCGTGGCGCTCACGCTGACGCCGAGCTTGTGCGTCCTGATCCTCAAACGCGAGCACAAGGCGCCGGGGCGATTCTTCAGCTGGTTCAACGACTGGTTCCGCCGCGTGACCGGGCGCTACACCGGCGGCGCGGCGTGGATCATCCGCCGTGGCGTCATCGGCCTGGTCCTGTTCGCAGGCATGGTAGTGGTCACCGGCGGCCTGTGGAAAATCACCCCGGGCAGCCTGGTGCCGGACGAAGATCAGGGTTACTACATCGGCGCGGTGTTCCTGCCGGACGGCGCGACCCTGCAGCGCACCGACAGGGTGGTGAGCGAAGTGCTCAAGGCGGTGCAGTCCAACCCCGCCAACGAGTACGCCGTGGCCTTTACCGGACTGGATTTCATCGGCGGCGGCTTCCGCAACAGCGCTGCGACTATCTTCGTGACCCAGAAGCACTGGGATGAGCGCCCTGGGGTGGGCACGCAGCAGTTGATCGGCGATTACTTCATGAAGACCGCCCACATCAAGGAAGGCCTGGTGCTGGCGTTTGCGCCGCCGCCGATCTTCGGGCTAGGCAATGCCGGAGGTTTCGAGTTCTACATCCAGAACCGCGGCGAAGGCGGGCCGGCGCGGCTCGCCCAGGAGATGGGCAAATTCCTCGCCGCCGCCAACAAGGATCCCCAGCTCGCCGGTGTGCAGACTCTGTGGCGTGCCGGCGTGCCGCAGCTGCACGTGGGAGTGGACCGGGAGAAAGCCAAGGCGTTGGGCGTACCACTCAACGACCTGTTCGATACGCTGTCGGCTACGCTCGGCTCCTACTACGTCAATGACTTCAACAAGTTCGGCCGCACCTGGCAGGTGCTGATGTCCGCCGAGCCATCCTTTCGAATGCGTCCCGATTCGATCGGAGAGCTCTACGTGCGTTCGGAAAAAGGAGGAATGGTGCCACTCAGGGCGCTTGCCAACGTCAGCTATACCTCCGGCCCGGATGCGCTCGACCGGTTCAACAACCTGCCGGCGGTCAAATTGCTGGGGCAGGGCGCGCCGGGCATATCCTCCGGCCAGGCGATCCAGGTGGTCGAGCGCATCGCCGACCAGGTGCTGCCGCCGGATTTCGGCTACGACTGGGGTGGCGCCTCGTTCCAGGAGAAAAAATCGAGCGGCACTTCCTCGCTCGCGCTCGGCCTGGCGGCGATCATGGTCTTCCTGATTCTCGCCGCGCAGTACGAGAAGTGGTCGCTGCCGCTGTCGGTCATGATGGCCTTGCCATTCGGCACCTTCGGCGCGCTGGCCGCGGTGTGGCTGACTAAACACACCAACGACGTTTACTTCCAGATCGGCCTGGTGACGCTGCTGGGCCTTGCCGCAAAGAATGCGATCCTGATCGTGGAATACGCCAATCTGAAGCATCACCAGGGGTTGTCGCCGTCCGCGGCGGCTGTGGAAGCGGCGCGGCTGCGCTTCCGCCCGATCCTGATGACCTCGCTCGCCTTCATCCTGGGCGTGGCGCCGCTCGCGTTCTCCACGGGCGCGGGCGCCGGAGCACGCACCGCGGTCGGAACCGGCGTGATGGGCGGCATGCTGGCCGCGACCTTCCTCGCGATTTTCTTCGTGCCGATGTTTTTCAAGCTTCTCACCGATCGGCATTTGACCGAAAAACGCTCGACTGCGCAGATCCGGGCCGAGATCGAACACCACAAGACGCTCGCGGCGCAGGCTGCGGAAATTCCTCACCATGCGCCGACACCCAAAGGAGAGCCCTCATGACGCCCAAACGCATCGTCGCTGCGACGCTTGCCGCAACGCTGCTCGCCGGCTGCATGACGGTCGGACCGGATTACCACAGGCCGAAGGTGGATACGCCGGAGCAATGGCCGGGCACGGCCAGCGCGGAACCCGTCCCCGCCGCCTGGTGGAAAGCCTACGGCGACCCGGTGCTCGATCGCATGGTCGGGGACGCCCTGGCGTACAACACCGATCTGAGGCTCGCCATCGCTCGCGTGGACGAAGCGCGTGCCGCGCTCGGTATCAGCCGCGCCGATCAGGTCCCGGGTGTATCAGCCAACGCCGGCGCTTCACGCAATCGCGCCAGCCAGGAAAGCGTGCAGGGCGTGCCGGCAGGTGTCGACCCGGAATACAGTAACTACCGCGCGACCCTGAACGCTTCGTATGAGATCGACTTTTGGGGGAAGTACCGCCGTGCCACTGAAGCGGCGCGCGCCGAACTACTGGCGGCGCAATTCAATCGCGAGGCGGTGAGGCTCACTCTGATCACCGACGTCGCCCGAGGTTACTTCAACCTGCGTGCGCTCGATGCCCAGGTGGCCGTGACCCGGCGCACGATCGCCACACGGCTGGCCTCGACCGCGCTGCAGCGCATGCGCTTTGAGGCCGGCGTGGCATCGGAATTCGACCTGCGCCAGGTCGAGGCACAAACCGCGCAGGCACAGGCGTTGTTGCCTGCGTTCGAACGCAGCCTGGCGCAGCAGGAAACCGCGCTGGCAATCCTGCTCGGCCGCAGCCCGCGCGCGATTGTTACCGCCCCGGTGGAACGCGGCGCGGCGATCGAAGCGCTCACCTTGCCGCCGGCCGTGCCCGCGGGACTCCCCTCGGACATCCTCGAGCGCCGCCCCGATGTGCGCCAGGCCGAGCAGCGCTTGATCGCCGCCAACGCCCGAATCGGCCAGGCGAAGGCGACCTACTATCCGTCGATTTCGCTCACCACCTTTCTGGGCGGCGAAAGCGCCTCGCTGTCCGATCTGTTTAGCGCTTCCGCGCGCGTATGGCAGATCGGCGGTTCGGCGGCACAGACGATCTTCGACGCCGGCCGCACCGGCCAGCAGGTCGAACAGGCGCGCGCGCGCGAACAACAATTGCTGACTCGGTACGCCTCTGCGATCCAGAACGCGTTCAAGGACACCCTGGATGCCCTGGTAGCGCAGCGCACCGCGCGCGAGGCGTTGGACGCCGAGCACGCGCGTGTCACTGCCCTGCAAAGTTCCTACGGACTGGCACAACTGCGCTACGACAACGGTGTCTCGAGTCTGCTCGACGTGCTCGACGTCGAACGTGGACTGTTGGATGCGGAATTGAACCGGATCGAAGCGCAACGCGCGCAGCTCGCCGCAGCCGCCGACTTGTTCAAGGCTCTGGGCGGGGGCTGGGACGGGGTCCTGGAAGCGGAGAAATCCGCCAAGGCGAATTAAGCCACGGGCGCGATGCGCCCTGAGATAAAGCGTCGACGCCGAGGGCGCAGACAAATACGGTATCGACAAGGGGTGATGCGAAGGTGTCACCCCTTTTGTTTTTTGCCGCCCCCGGTCTTTCAGGGCTGACCGGGGGTTCCGGACTGCCGGTCGCGCGTGGATCGACGCCCACCGGCGCACTGCACCGGATGGCGTGCCGGTTGGCTTCGGCGCAAACTCGCCCTATTATTGGCTGTCGCAGCCGTTAGCGCCCAAAATAGGCCGAGGAGATATGAGCATCCAGTTCCGCAGCAAGGACCTGTCGCCGGTCGAGATCTCCTTCCTGAAGTGGCAGTACGGGTTCGAGGAGGAAGACGATCCGTTCGAACGCTCGTTGTGGCACACGATACTGCATGCCTGGGAAGCCGACCGGCAAGCCTTCATGAGCAAGTCCCCCAACCGCCACCTACCGCGCCTCGGTTCGGACGCGGCCTATCCTGAGCAGGTTGCGCTATACGTCACCTTCAAGTCCGAACAGGGCGAATCGTTCTGGAATGACCTGATCAAACGCGCCGGCCTGGCCGATCGCCGCAAGGACAACGTGGTGCCGATCGCGGAGCGCCGGCGGAGGACCGGATCAAGGGGCTGAAAGGGAATCGCAAAAAGCGTTTAACGCCGGGGGCGCGAGACGATCGCTCATTCCTGAATTCCGGGTCCGCTCCTGATTCTTCTCCCGGTGCCTGAACCTGTGCGGCTACCGCGTTGGGTGCTCACTTTGCCTTCTGCTAATCTGCCTCCGTCAGCCCACTAAACCATTATGGGGGGAGAAATCATGGCGGACACCATCAAGTACCTGCTCTCCGAGGAGCAGATTCCCAAGACCTGGTACAACGTCATGGCGGATCTGCCGTCGCCGCCTCCGCCGCCGCTGCACCCGGGCACACTCAAGCCGCTCGGCCCGGACGATCTGGCGCCGCTTTTTCCGATGGCGCTGATCATGCAGGAGGTCTCGGCCGATCGCGAGATCGAGATTCCCGGCCCGGTGCGGGAGATCTACAAGCAGTGGCGGCCGAGTCCACTTTATCGCGCCCGCCGCCTGGAGAAGGTGCTCGATAGCCCGGCGAGGATCTACTACAAGTATGAGGGCGTGAGCCCGGCCGGATCGCATAAGCCGAACACCGCGGTGGCGCAAGCGTTCTACAACCGCGAGGCGGGGATCAGGAAGATCGCCACCGAAACCGGCGCCGGCCAGTGGGGCTCTGCGCTGGCGTTTGCCGGCGCGCTGTTCGGGATCGACATCCAGGTGTTCATGGTCAAGGTCTCGTACCAGCAGAAGCCTTACCGCCGCGCATTGATGGAGACTTACGGCGCGCGCTGCATCGCCAGTCCCTCGATGGAAACCAACGTCGGCCGCGCGATCCTGGCGAAAACGCCTGACAGCACCGGCAGCCTGGGCATCGCCATCTCGGAAGCCGTTGAAGTCGCCGCCACCCGTGACGACACCAATTACGCGCTGGGTTCGGTGCTGAACCACGTTCTGCTGCACCAGACCGTGGTCGGCCAGGAAGCGATGAAGCAAATGGAAATGACCGGCGACGATCCCGACATCATCATCGGCTGCACCGGCGGCGGCTCGAATTTCGCGGGCATCGTCTTTCCCTTCCTTGGCGCGCAACTGCGTGGCGGCAAGAAGCGCCGCATCGTCGCCATCGAGCCGGCCGCATGCCCTTCACTCACCAAGGGCAAGTACGCCTACGATTTTGGCGACACCGGCCACCTGACGCCCCTGGTGAGGATGTACACGCTGGGATCGACCTTCATTCCGCCAGCGGTGCATGCCGGCGGGCTGCGCTATCACGGCATGGCGCCGCTGGTTTCGCATATCAAGGAACTGGGACTGATCGAGGCACACGCTTACAAGCAGGTCGAGGTGTTCGAGGCCGGTGTGAAATTCGCGCGCGCCGAAGGCATCGTCCCGGCGCCGGAGGCTAACCACGCGGTCAAGGGCGCGATCGACGAAGCCCTGAAGTGCAAGGCCGAAGGCAAAACGCGCACCATCCTTTTCAATCTCTGCGGTCATGGCCACTTCGACATGCAGGCCTACAGCGACTACTTCGCTGGCAAGCTCACCGACAAGAGTTACGACGAAAGCGAGCTGGCGATGGCGCTGGCGGGATTGCCTTCTGTTGCTGCCGCCTAGGCCGTTGGCGCTTTTCGTCATGTCTGCCACCCGGATTCCGTCGTAAGTCGTCCGGCGCAGACAGGTGCAGAGTTCAGGGACTTTACCCTGTTGCTCGAAATGTCGTCGTTAACTCTATGTATTTGTTAACATTCATGTGATGCGTCGTCCCGGACGGTAACGCCACCAGCGGTCGGGCATATCGCTTGCCACATTGTGTTTGAATGGCGCGCGGGAACGCGCGCGCCACCCCGCACACCACCGACTGGAGTCGTAAAAAATGAGGGCATCGAACGAGGGATTTACGCTTATCGAGTTGATGATCGTGGTGGCAATCATCGGGATCCTGGCGGCCATCGCGCTGCCCGCTTATCAGAATTACGCCGCACGTGCCAAGGTTTCGGAGGCCTTGCTGGCTGCAAGCACGTGTAAGACCAGCCTGACGGAAACGACCCAATCGGCGGCAACCCTTCCAGCAGCCGGGCAGTGGGGATGTGAAACCCGCGCCGGCGACCCCCCGTTGTCGAAATACGTAACGTCCATCGCGAGCAGCGCCGAAGGCGCGGTGCGCGTCATTCTGCAGGGAATCAATCCGACCGCCAACGGCCAGGCCATCATACTTCGTCCCTGGCCGAACGCTCTCAGGGCGGCGGCCATTGGTCCCGGAGATGCGATCGGTGTGTGGGATTGCGGTCCGGATCCTTCGAATACCGAAGACATCTCGACCTTCGTACCCGCATCCTGCCGCGCTTCGGCGGCCGAAATCGGCGTCCTCACTACCTTCGCCCTCAGCGCAAGCTAGACAGGGGGTATCTGTCCATATCCTCGGGCAACTACAATGAAGTCACCGGCCTGCCGGTGACCCGGCCTGAAATAACCGGATCTGAGCGGGCGGCCTTGCGGCCGCCCGTTCATTTGTGGAGGACAGATGCTGATCGCAAAACGGGAGATCGAAACCGCGGGGGGGCGCATCCGCGCGCACCTCACCCCGACTCCCTTGATACGCGCGCAACACTTCAGCCGCGAACTCGGGGCCAACGTATTCTTCAAACTGGAAATGTTGCAGCCGACGCACTCTTTCAAGGTTCGCGGTTCATTCAATGCGCTTACCCAACTCACCGACAAACAGAGGAAACGTGGCGTAGTCACCGCCTCTGGCGGAAACCACGGACTGGCCCTCGCCTATGCCGCCGCCACACTCGGCATCCCGGCCACTGTGTATCTGCCGGAATCGGCTACCGAAACCAAGCTCGCCGCGATCCGTCGCTTCGGCCCCGAGATCGTCGTTCACGGCAGCGCCTGGGACGACGCCAACGCGCTAGCTATGAAAGTCGCCGGCGAATCGGGCCGTGCCTACATCCATCCGTTCGACAATCCGATGGTCATGGCCGGCCAGGGTACGATCGTGACCGAACTCTTGGCGCAATTGCCGGAGCCGGACCTGATCGTCGCCTCAATCGGCGGGGGCGGGTTGATTTCCGGAATCCTCTCCGCAGTTCAGCACTACTCGCCGGGCACCCGCGTATTCGGCGTCGAGACCGAGGGGGCAGACTCGATGTACCAGAGCCGGAAGGCGGGAAAGATCGTCGAACTTCCGGTGATCTCTTCGATCGCTGAGACCCTGGGCGCACGCAAGACCGAGAAGACCCAGTTCGAAATCGTCACGCAATACGTTACCGATCTGGTCACGGTATCGGACAACGCGGCAATTCGCGCGCTGATTGCCATCCTTCAGGAAGAAAAGCTGCTTACCGAACCGGCGACCTCCTGCTCGGTCGCGGCGCTGATGGAGGGCAAGATCCCGGTAAGACCCGGCGAGAAAGTGGTCGTGGTGTTGTGCGGGGCAAACGTGGCCCACGAAAAAGTTCACGAATGGGAATCCGCGGCGCGCAACCTCACCGTCAAAGCGCGCAGACGAAAAGGTGACCCGAAGTAAACGCGGAATTCCGCGAATCGCGTCGCGACGTGTTTTCTCGGTATTGGACGCGTCCCCCGGTTCGACGCGATCAGGCAATCTCCCGCAGGACCGCACTCCAGGCCTTCGCCAGATTGTTTCGGTCGTAACCGCCGCCGCCGAAGGCCATCAGGCGTCCCTTGGAGAAGCGCCTGGCAATTTGCACCAGGCTCTGCGCCGCGTGCCCGTGCGTGGCCGGCGAATACTCAAGGTGCGCCAGTGGATCGCCTTTCAATCCATCGGCACCGCACTGAAACACCACGAATTCCGGTTCGAACCTGGTCAGGTGCGCCGCTACCCACGGCCAGACTTGCATGAATTCCCTGTCGCCAGAGCGCGGAGCGAGCGGGATATTGAGCTTGGTACCTTTCGCGGCTCCCTTGCCGGTTTCGTCCTCGCGCCCGGTGCCGGGATAGAGATGATTGCCGTCCTCGTGAATGTCGGCAAAAATCAGATCGCGATCATCCTCGAACGGATAAAAGATGCCGTCGCCGTGGTGCACGTCGATGTCCACGTAGGCCACGCGCCTGACGCCGTACCGGGAACGCAGTGTTTCGATCACCACGCCGAGATCGTTGAACACGCAGAATCCGGCCGCATGATCGCGCCGCGCATGGTGCAGTCCGCCTATCGGCTGAAAGGTGCGCACGCACTCGCGCGCCATGATGCGGGCAAGGCCGTCCAGAGCGGACCCGACCACGGTCGCAGACGCCCGGTACACGCCCGGGAATACCGGCGTGTCGCCGTTGTCGAGGTACTCGAGCCTGTCGCGCTCGGCGTGCATCACTTTCTCGACATAGCGCTTGCTGTGAAAGCGCTCGATTTCCCCGCTCATGGCGACCCGCGGAGCCCGCACCGGTACTTTCTCCAGCAGCCCCTGGGCGGCGGCCTCCCTGTAAAACGCGCCCTGCCGGTCGGCCCCGAGCGGGTGACCGTCGGGAAAACCATAGCGCGCCAGTTCGTCGCCGACGTAAAGCACCGCCTGCGCGGGCGTGGCACTGTGAACTCTCTGCGACATCAGCACGGTCGTAGCTCCCGTTGCGAGCATGCCGGCCGCCGTTCCTCGCAGCAGCTGGCGCCGCATCGCATCCGGCTCAGAACTCTTCGCCACAATTCCAGCAGACCTGAAAATGTCCGGGGTTACCTTCAAGGCACCGCGGGCAGATCACGGATCCCGAGCCCGGCGCCGGCCGGTCGATCTGACGGATCACTTCGCGTGCCCGTTGCAGGTCACGATCGTCAACGATCCACACTTCTGGGTAGGCATGGGTAAACGGGATCTCGCCCAGCCCGCCCTGGAGGTTCTCGTTGAATACCGTGGCGTCGATCCCCGCCTGTCCCAGCAGTCCACGCACCAGGTGCGCGTCCGGCAAGGTGGCGGCGGAATAGACCTTAACCATCAGAACAGATCCATCTGGCCGCCAAGTTTCGGGGGCTTGAACTTCGTCGTATCCAGCAGCCCGCGACGCACCTGGTTCAGCCCAAGCCGGTGGCAAGCGATGTTGAATCGTTTGCTCAGCAGGTTCGCCAGTTCCCCCGCCCCGCGCATGCGCGAGCCGAAGTTCGGATCGTTCTCGCGCCCGTCGCGCATCTCGCGTACGCGACTCATCACGTGTGCCGCCTTGAGCGGGAAGTTGTGCTCGAGCCAGTCCTTGAACAAGTCCTTGACCTCCCAGGGCAGCCTCATCAGGGTGTAGCCGGCACGGTCTGCACCCGCCTCGCGTGCCGCTTCGAGCACGGCCTCGATTCCCGAATCGGTCAGAAACGGCACCACCGGCGCCACCATCACGCCGGCCGGCACCCCGGCCCGCGCCAGTCTCCGGATCGCCTCGATACGCCTCGCCGGCGCAGAGGCGCGCGGTTCCATGCACCGGGCGATGTCGTGATCCAGGGTGGTAACTGAAATATAGACCTGAACCAGATTCTTCGCCGCCATCGGAGCCAAGATATCGATATCGCGCTCCACCATGGCGTTCTTGGTGATGATGGCACAGGGATGATTGCATGCTGCCAGCACTTCCAGGATCGAGCGCGTGACTTTCCATTCGCGTTCCACCGGCTGATAGGGGTCGGTGTTGGCGCCAATCGTTATGCAATCGCAGGTGTACCCGGGCCTGGCAAGCTCCGCTTGCAGCAACTCTGCCGCGTTGGTCTTGGCAAACAACCGGGTCTCGAAATCCAGCCCCGGCGACAGGTTCAGGTATGCATGCGACGGGCGCGCGTAACAGTTGTGGCTCACAACACCGTTTGCGATGAAATCCTCGCTTGTCGTCGTGATGTCGTAGAGACGCATAGACTTGCCGATCGGTTCTACGCTCACAACTCTCAGCCTGGCGGCGCTTTTCACGGCTTGCCCTAATATTTCGCGTTTTCGCGTGATGGCCGGTTCGACGCTATGGAAGAAACGAAGATGCTCGCGCAGTCCCCCGACAACGCGAACCACTTTGACGGGCTTCACTGAATCCCGCCCGGTGTGCTCCACCACGAATCGGAACTGCCATTCGCGCAAAGCGTCGCAGATCCGGTTGATGATTTGTTGATCCGTATTGCTGATCCGAAGCACGCCTTGGCTGTAACATCCCTCGGCATCGAACATCCCGGCCAGGAAACCGGCGGACCAAAAGCGCGAGAGCGCGATTGGCCAGGCGACGAGTTGCCTGACCCGATCCACGGACGAGATCGCGTGAGTGCGGATTGCCCGCATGGCTCTTAGCCCAACAGCGTGTTCCTGAAACAAGAATTCTTGCGTTGCGACCTGCCGTTCGTTCAAGTATTGCCGGGCGCGCCGCAGCGCTTCCTCGTCACAAAGCGCCAGGCGAAATTGATGCTGGTCTCCATGTGCGCGCCGCGAACACGCGTAGCGGTAAGAGGCAAGGAGCCCGTCGCCGCGAATCAATCCGCACAGATAACCCTCCCGATAGTCCTGATCCTGCATGGGCGCCACGGCAAAACTTCCCGTGCCCATCAGGTTGTTTCGCGTAGTCAAGTGGGGCCTGGGCAAACCAGTTCCGATCTCGGTCCCTGTCACAAACTTCCACCCGCGATCCGTGAGAAACCTGTGGTCTGCTCCTGCGGTGAGACAAGTGCCATCTTCAAGAACGATTCGGTAGGCGGGCTTTATCACGCTCCAACGCGCGAGCACCCTTGTCTTCACGTAGCGCCGATACCATCCGCGACGCTCAGTTCCGTACAACTCGTCTCCGACTTTCACCTCCTCCAGTGGCCGAATTCGCCCGTCGCCCATCAAGATCGGTGTCTCGCCCACCAAGCAGTAAATACAGCCGTGCTCGCAACCCCGGTAAGGATTGATCGACTGGGTGAAGGGAATGTCCGGCGATTGGTTGCGGGAAATGATGCTCTTGGCCCGTTCCACGGTGACGGTGGTCAGGGGACGGCCGGGCTCTTCTTCCAGCGGCGTATCCCAGCCGTCGTCGAAAGCCTCGCGCGCATCCGTCTCGAAGCGGCCTTCGGGGTTGAGGGTGGCTCCACGGCCCTTGTGGGCTGCGCCATGGTTTCCTGCTACCGTCTTCATTGCCAT
>DASYUW010000242.1:0-8148 GCA_036000845.1 Burkholderiales bacterium | reverse complement strand
CGCCGAGGAACCCGATCCCTGCGTGATGGAGAAGGATCAGGAGCTGCTCGGCCTGGACTGGTCCCGGCGCCAGTTGCACAGGGGTATCTGCGCGTCGGTGCGCTGGTTCGACAGTTTTTTCGGTGAACAGCGTTTCGACGAAGCCGCCAGGAAAATTCGCGGGCGGGTGGCGTATACGGTCGAGCATCGCGATCGGGTCGGCATAGACGAGCGGCCGCGGTTCCGTCTGCGGGTTGCCACCCCCAATCTGAACGAGCGCATGAATTTCTTCGTCGAACGCGAGGACGAGCGCAACGCCGTGCTCAGCCGGACCGAGGGCGAGACCGAGGTGGAAACGGCGCAACCGTCGTCCACTTCGCAATCGGACACGGTGCGGGTGGGCTTCGGCTACGACAGCATCAAGAAAGAGAACGAATCGCTGGACTTTCGGGTGAGCCTGCGAATCCGGCAAGGCGAACTCGCGCCGTCCGTACGCGGGCGCTACCGGCGCGAATTTCTGCGCACCGACGTCTCCCAGTGGCGCTTCACCGAGACGTTGTTCTGGCGCAAGTTCGAAGGTTGGGGCGAGACCACTGCCCTGGACTACGAATACAAGATCAACGAGCCGACCCTGGCACGCTGGTTCAACGACGCTACCTGGTCGCAGTCCACGCTGGGTTTGAGCTGGCGTACCGGCATTACGCTTTACCGGAATCTGGGCACCGGCAAAGCCGGGCTCGCCGAGGTCAGGGTCGAAGGGCAAACAGATTCCGCGGTGGACGTGAGCAATTACGGCGTACGCCTGGCGTACCGGCAGACGCTGGGGCGCAAGTGGCTGCTGGGCGAGATTTTCAGCGGTTACGATTGGCCCAAGTCGTTCCCCGGCGAAGAACGGCATTCACAGCTTTACGGCGGCGTCACGCTCGAGATCCTGTTCGGGCATTACTAACACGAAACCAGCCGGCCGATGGCCGGCAATTGTGTGCTCTGTGGCAAAGAGGTTGGCTTTCAAAGCGTAGTTTGTCCAAGGCCTCAATGAGAGGAGAAGTCATGTCATCGCCAATCCGGTCGCGGTACTTCGTCCGTCCGCAGGATGTGCCGCCCTACCACCCCGCCAACCACACAGGAACGGTCAATCGCCGCCTGATCGGCGCCGGCAACGTCGGCGCAGCCCAGGTCGAGGTCGTGCTCGGTGTCATCGAGAAGGGCAAGGGTGCGTTGCCGCATTCGCATCCCGGCATCGAACAGGTGTGCTACCTGCTCGAAGGCCGCGCCCGCGCCGAGGTCGGCGGCGAGGTGTGCGAACTCGGTCCCGGGGACTGCTGCTTCTTTCCGCCCGACATGCAGCACGTGTTCACCGTGGTCAGCGACAAGCCGGTGAAGGTGCTGGTAATCTACGCGCCGCCGTACGCGGAACAGCCGGCCGATGGCCGGCAATAATAGCGTTGACGCAAATCCCGCCACTTGCCGTTCCTTCATCCTTCATCCTTCATCCTTCATCCTTCTGCCTTCATCATTGCTCTTCTTTGCGTCCTCTGCGCCTCTGCGTTGGGTGTTAATTTTCGCACTGAGCACTGGGCACCGAGCACTGACCACATCATGAGACTGATCACTTTCACGCTCGCGCTCATTCTCTCGGCACCGTCCCCGCAGGCGCTGGCGGAAGCCTATCCGTCGAAACCGATCAAGCTGGTGATTGCGTTCGCGGCCGGGAGCGCGACCGATTCCGCCGGCCGCATCCTCGCTCAGGAGCTGTCGCAGCGGCTCGGCCAGAACGTGATCATCGAGAACCGCGCCGGCGCCAATGGCCAGATCGCCGCAGTGTTCGTGGCCAGGAGCGCGGCCGACGGCCATACGCTGTTCATGACCACCAACTCGACCCACGGCGCGAACCCGCACCTTTATAAAAGGCTTGCCTACGACCCGATAAAGGACTTCGAGCCGATCGCGCGTCTCGGCACGCTGCCGTTCATGCTGGTCGTCAACCCGGAACTGCCGGTGAACAGCACGGCAGAGTTCATTGCGTATGCGAAAGCCCGTCCCGGCAGGCTGTCCTACGGCACGGCAAGCACCGCGTCGTTGGTCGGGGCTGAAACCATCAACCACCTTGCCGGGCTCGATCTGGTCCGCGTCGGGTACAGTTCGAGCCCGCAGGCGATTCTGGATCTGGTCGCCGGGCGCTTGCAGGTGATGGTCGCCGACTTCACCACCGCCATGCCGCACGTGAAGGCCGGCAAGCTCAGGGTGCTGGCGGTGACCACGGCAAAACACACGACGTTGCTTCCCGAGGTTCCGCCGATCGCAGATACGCTCGCCGGGTTCGATCTCACCTCTTGGAACGGGATTTTCGCGCCAGCCGGCACGCCGAAGGAAGTCATTGCACGGTTGGAACGCGAAACCCTGGACATCCTGTCCCGGGCGGAGATCAGGAAAAGATTTGCCATGATCGGATTCGAGATCGATCCGATGAACACCAGCGAGTTCGGCCGCTACGTGCGCGAACAGATTGCGTACTGGGGTAAACTCGTGCGTGAAGCTGGAATTCCACCCGAATAAACACAAGTAAAAAAAATGCCAGGCCCATTATACGGAGTAAGGGTTCTCGATCTCACCACCGTCGTCATGGGTCCCTTCGCAACCCAGCTCCTCGCCGAGCTGGGCGCCGACGTGATCAAGGTCGAGGCGCACGAGGGCGACAACATGCGCCATCCGGCGCCGATGAGAAACCCCGGCATGGGATACATGTTCCTGAACCTGAACCGGGGCAAGCGCAGCATCGTGCTCGACCTGAAGAAACCCCAAGGGCGAGAGGCGCTGATGCGCCTGATCCCCACCACCGACGTGCTGATCTACAACGTGCGCCCGCAGGCTATGACCCGCCTCGGGCTTTCCTACGAAGAAGTCCGCGCGGCCAACCCCAGAATCATCTACATCGGCACTTACGGCTACTCGCAGCGCGGGCCGTACGCGGCAAAGGCCGCCTATGACGACCTGATCCAGGGCGGCACCGCGATTCCGTGGCTGGTATCGAAGACCGAGACGAAGGCTCCGAATTACACGCCGGTGAACCTGGCCGACCGGGTCACTGGATTGCACGCGGTTTATGCGGTGACTGCGGCGCTGTTCCACCGCGAGCGCAGCGGCCTTGGGCAGTCGGTGGAAGTGCCGATGTTCGAGAGCCTTGCGCATTTTGTGCTCGGCGATCATTCGGCTGGCCTGACTTTCGATCCGCCCGTGGGCGACGTAGGTTACGCCCGGCTGCTCGCCCGCCGCCCCTACCCCACCAGCGACGGGCATCTTTGCGTACTGGTGTACAACGACAAGCAGTGGAAGAGCTTTACCGATGCCATCGGCCGGCCGGAAATCATGCAGGATGCACGCTTCGCCACCCAGGCCAGCCGCGCCAGGCATATCTCCGCGATCTACGCCCATCTTGAGGAGCTGTTCCGGACGCGCACGACTTCCGAATGGATTGAATTGCTGGAGAAGGCCGATATCCCGGTGGCACGATTGAACTCGGTCGAGGATCTTGTCGCCGATCCGCATCTTGCTGCGACCGGATTTTTCACCATGGAAGCGCACCCCAGCGAGGGCACCGTTCGCACCATGCGCACCCCCACCGACTGGTCCGAATCGGAGCCCGGCGCGCAACGGCCCGCGCCGCGGCTGGGCGAGCACTCGGTGGAAGTGCTGCGCGAAGCCGGATACAGCGATGCCGAAATTGCTGAGTTGCTGCGCAAAGGCGTCACGAAATTAATTTGATGGCCGGATTAAAGAGAGAACGAAACGCTGAAAACCAAAAATCTCACCACGAAGGCACGAAGAGCACGAAGACACACGAAGATTAGCAACCGATGGAAGGACTTTCTTTCTCCGACCGCACCCGCGGATGATACGGATGGAATGGATCGGGAAGTCGCCACCAATATGCGAAGAGCAAGAAGATCCAACCAGAAAGCCAATAATGTCTATTGATCTCTTTGTGTTCCTTCGTGTTCTTCGTGTCTTCGTGGTAAGCCTTGGGTTGCGAGCAGCCACTAATCATTAGGCACAAATTCCATGGATTTTTCTTTTTCCGCTGAGCAGCTCGCCATCAAAGACGCGATTGCCAAGCTGTGCGCGCGCTTCGATGCGCACTACTGGCTCGAGCGGGATCGCAACGGCGGCTTTCCGGAGGATTTCTACCGCGCCTTCGCCGAATCCGGTTGGCTCGGCATCGCCATGCCGCAGCAGTACGGCGGCGCGGGGCTGGGCATCACCGAGGCGGCGCTGATGATGCAGGCGGTGGCCGAGTCCGGTGCCGGGTTCTCCGGCGCGTCCGCTTTGCACATGAACATCTTCGGACTGAATCCCGTCGTTGTTTTCGGAACGGACGAGCAGAAGAAACGCTGGCTGCCGGCGCTGATCCGCGGCGAGGAAAAGGCCTGCTTCGCGGTGACCGAACCCAACGCCGGCCTCAATACCGCGAAGCTTGCAACGTCAGCGCGGCGCGATGGCGAACGCTACATCCTGCGGGGCCAGAAAATCTGGATCTCGACCGCGCAGGTGGCGGACAAGATGCTGATCCTTGCGCGCACGGCAGCCGCGCCAGCCGGTGGCAAGCCCACCGATGGCCTGTCGCTGTTCTACACCGATCTCGACCGGCGCTACGTAGAGGTGCGGGAAATCGAAAAAATGGGCCGAAGCGCGGTGGACTCGAACATGCTGTTCATCGAAGAGTTGCCGGTGCCGGTGCAGGACCGCATCGGCGAGGACGGCAAGGGCTTCGACTGCATCCTGCACGGGCTCAACCCCGAACGCATCCTGATCGCCGCCGAGGCGATCGGCCTCGGGCGCGCGGCACTCGCGCGCGCGGTCGCCTACGCCAACGAGCGGGTGGTTTTCGACCGGCCGATCGGGCAGAACCAGGCCATTCAGCATCCGCTGGCGCGATGCTGGATGGAACTCGAGGCGGCGAACCTGATGGTGTTCAAGGCGGCAACGTTGTACGACGACGGCGAGCCTTGCGGCGCGGAATCGAATGCGGCCAAGTATCTCGCGGGCGAGGCCTGCTTCCGCAGTTGCGAACAGGCGCTGCTCACGCATGGCGGCATGGGCTACGCCAAGGAGTATCACATCGAGCGCTACCTGCGCGAAGCGATGATTCCGCGCCTCGCACCGGTCAGCCCTCAGCTCATCCTCTGCTTCATCGCCGAGAAGGTGCTGGGCCTGCCGAAGTCATACTGAAAGCCGAAAGCGCTCACCACGGAGGACACGGAGGAAAACCAAGGACGAGGAAAAACATGTGGGCGTTAAAAGTAGGACCGGTGCTGAAGTGACCTCCAATGGCAGTTTGTAACTCCCGATGTCTTTTCCGATCTTGCCTTTCCTCCGTGTCCTCCGCGCCCTCCCTGGTACGTGTTGGTCTGTTACACCGACTCGCTACCCAGATATTCATCGGAAAATCTGATGAATTTGTTCCATTTTTTCCTGGTTTTCATTGCGACGTTGCGCACCCCCCAAGGGGGTATTGATAAGAATCTTCGCGTCGAAAGCTCTGATCCTGGGAGACGGATGCGGCGACATTACCCAGTCTGCCGGTTAACGCGGCCCCCCCGCTCCAGCAAACCGCTAACGCTCGCCGCGCCGCCCCATCGTCCTGCGGCCCTTGTTCCTGGCCGGGCCGGGGTTTACGCCGCGCATGGGCGTCTGTCGCCGCCCTCCCGGGCGCTGGTTCTTGGAGGGAGGCGCCGGGTTCTTGGCGCCCGCCAGTCTTTTCACCCTCTCGATTGCGCCGGTCAGCGCCGCCATGTTGGCTTTATGCTGCGAGTCCGGGCCGCTCTCCTGCGATTCCTCCTGCTCGTGCTTGAGAAGTTCCTGCAGCTTGCGGAGTGCCTCGCTGCACGCCGATGCCAGGCTGGTCTCCTTCGCCATTTCCTGCCGGTGCATCTCGATATGCGCGATGCTGTCGGTGATTTCGTCGCTTGCCGGTTCCGTGTTCACTATCTGATTCTCCTTCTTCAGTGCACTTTCTCGATACGTCCTCGCATCACCACTACGGCGGCATGCAAAATTCTGACAGGCAATTTAACCGGGCTATTCGTCTCTGCCGGACCGAAGCAGGAAAACAACGCGTAACCGCCTTCGTGTCCAGGAACAGAAGTGCGGGGCAGAATAGCATCTTCAGGAAATGCAGAAGAAACCTGACCTCGACATATTGTATCTCTTACTGACGCCCGAACCACACGATCATCGAGGCGATCAATACGATCGAGGCCCCCAGCGCAAGCATCCAGCCGGCGCTCCGGGGAAAGGTCTCGACCCATTTGTCGAGCGTCAGGTGCATCGTGTCCACGCCTTTGCCCAACTGCCTGGGCGAGTACCACCGGTTCACGCGCGCTTCCAATGCACGCAATGCATCGGCGGAAAAGACGAGCATGATGCCGATGACGACGGCCAATGCGCCGCCTGCAACCAGAATCCACCTCAGACTTTCGACTATCCAGGCGACGATGACGGGAGCAGTGTTCCTGCCCAGCGCGGAAACGACCGCCGCGACTTGGACCTTTGCGAGCAGCATGAAAAGCGCAAAGGCGCCACCGATTGCGAAGGCGGCCCCAAACCAGCGCCGATGCCCGTATACGGCCTTGCCGATATCGTGCGGCTCCTCCATCGGCTTCAGGCCGTTTCGCAGCGAGACCCAGCGGTTCGTGGTGCCGAGAAAGCGCAAAGTCCGGGCACTGCCGGCTATCAGGCACACCCCCAGGGCGATCCCGACGATACCCGCGACGATAAAAATCCACAGGACGAACGGGATCAGCAACTGGTCGAACAGATAGTCACCGGTATGCAGCATGGATCCTCCGCTATCGAGTCCATGAATCCGCCGGCCGCCGGGGCAAACCCGCCGTTCGCGCCCTGACAAGCGAGCAGTGCTGCGCGCAATCGGGCACGAACCCGAGCCCATCGCGGGTCCGGCAGCTGGGCCAGACCATCCGCGCGGCAAATAAGGCAAGCTCACTATAAACCAAAGAGGGAGGCTTCAAGCGGGTACAGGCTCGCGCCTTTGCGCGCCCGCTCGATGGCGTGCTCTAGCGCCACCCCTTCTCCGGGCTCGGCAAGCCCGAGCGCCTTAAACGTAATCTCTCCGGCTGGTGGTCGCGGCGCATTACCCGCAAGCATCGTCTGGTCTACCGCGTCAAAGGCCGCGAGCTGCAGATCGCGCAATAGCAGACCCACCCGCTTATGCTGCCGTGCCGCCTGAGCATTGGCCTGATTAAGACGGCCCCGCAGCAAACTGCGATAAAAAATAATCACATCTGTCTTCCGCCACACCCCGGAGACCGGCAGCGCCATGCATCACACGAAATACCGTGGAGTCTTCCGGATCAGTTGCGGCAAGAGCACTCTTCCATTCCGGATTGACACAGGAGCCACTGGTAACGGTTAACCCTGAATGCGACTGCAACAGTTCTGCCGGGGCATACGCCAGCGCGCTCATGTCCTTCCGCGTCTTGCCCGTAACAACCTCCGCTGTGCGCAAATTGCCGACATCGAGTGGCTGATCGGATCCGTCAAGGCACTCGATTCGGACAGGGTCGAACGCATCGTCCCATTCTGCCGCCAGTACGGGTAGTTAAGGACAGGGCGCGTCAAGGTAGCTGTCGCCCAGTTCATGCACCCGACCTGCATTGATTGTTGTGAGCCGGAGTCGCACGGATGACCGAGTCACGCTCCGGTCGCTGTTAATCGTAGTTTCGATTATCGCCCTCCATGCGCAACGCTCTGTGCGTTCGCACACATAGGCGGAGCGCCATCGACGCGCTCAGGTGCGCAGGAGTTGGGCCGAGGTAACGAATCCCGCCGTGGCGATTCTCGTGGTTGTGCCAACGCACGAAGCTGGCTGCCCAGATGCGCGCGGCCTCCAGATCGGCGAAGCCCTTGGCGGGCACTGTGGTGCAAATCGTTCCTGCAGCTGCTTGCCCCAAAGCACTATGTGCGATACCGCACATAATGCGTACGACCTGTTGGGGTACGCTCTGTTCGATATGAGATCGGAGCACCCCTTCGATGCCCTCTCAAGCATGGTCCATGTCGATGGTTGAGAACCCAACTTTGTCGGCACTGCCAGCGCCCCGGCAGAACCATCTTCTCGCCGCGCTGCCAGCAGCTGATTACGAGCAGCGCCTG